>SCPW01000005.1 GCA_004298605.1 Gallionella sp. | reverse complement strand
CCGCCATCGGCAAATCAATCGCGCGGCACAGCGCCAGCGCGGCCAGCGCGTTGGCGACGTTGTGCAGCCCGGCAACTTGCAGTTCATCGGCTTTGAGCAGCCGTTGCTGGCCTTGCATCAACCAGATTCCATCTCGCGCAGCTTCGATGCCGAAGTCGTCGGCGCTGCCGGGCAAATTCAAACCGAAACTGATGATTTTGCTCCCGGCGCGCGCCATGCCCATGCTGCGCCCATCGTCGCGATTTAATACTTGCACACCGCAACCGGTAAAAATACGCGCTTTTGCGGCGCTGTATTCATCCATGTCGGCATAGCGGTCCAGATGGTCCTCGCTGATGTTGAGCACCGTTGCCGCATCGGCATTCAGATTTGATGTGGTTTCCAGTTGAAAGCTGGAAAGCTCCAGCGCCCACACCTCGGGCTGGTTTGCGCCGCGCGCCAGCACAACATCCAGCACCGCCGGAGAAATATTGCCCGCCGCCACCGCATCCTTGCCCGCCGCCTTGCACAGATGCTCCACCATGCTGGTCACGGTGGTTTTGCCGTTTGCGCCGGTAATAGCAAGAATTAAAGGTTGCCTTTCTCGTTCGCTCCCTCTCCCCTCGCGGGAGAGGGTTGGGGAGAGGGGGGGATTTGTAGACAAGTGATGAGCCCTGACATGTTGCGCGAACAACTCGATGTCGCCCGCGACCGGAATGCCGCGCGCCACGGCTTTCGCCACAACCGGGTCGCGCAGCGGCACACCGGGGCTGATCGCGATCAAATCAATGCCTTCAAACAGTGCATCGCTGAGCGGGCCGCAAAAAATTTGCTCGGCCGCAACATGTCGGGCGGCCTCGGATAAACCGGGCGGCGCAATGCGGCTGTCCGCGACGCGCAACCGCGCGCCCTGCGCGCTGAGCCAGCGCACCATGGACAGTCCGGTCTCACCGAGGCCGAGCACCAACACGAATTTGTCAGACCAACTTTTCAAAATATCTCCTGTAGGGTGGGCACGTTTTTGTGCCCACGCGGAGGAACCCGTGGAAACGCGTGGGCACAAAGAACGTGCCCACCCTACGGGCTACCGCAACTTCAACGTCGCCAATCCCAACAACACCAGCAACATCGTGATAATCCAGAAACGCACCACGACTTGCGTTTCTTTCCAGCCCTTCAATTCGTAGTGATGATGCAATGGCGCCATGCGGAACACGCGCTTGCCGGTGAGCTTGAACGAGACCACCTGAATCATCACCGAGACCGCCTCGACCACGAACACGCCGCCCATGATGAACAGCACCAGTTCCTGGCGCACGATCACCGCCACCGTGCCGAGCGCCGCGCCGAGCGCCAGCGCGCCGACATCGCCCATGAACACTTCTGCCGGGTAAGCGTTGAACCACAAAAAAGCCAAGCCCGCACCGGCGATGGCGCCGCAAAATATGGCCAGTTCACCGGCGCCCGGAATATAGGGAATGCCGAGATATTTTGAAAAAACCGCATTGCCCGCCACGTAGGCGAAGATCGCCAGCGCGCCGCTCACCAGAATGGTGGGCATGATCGCCAAGCCATCCAGGCCATCCGTCAGGTTCACCGCATTGCTGGTGCCGACGACGACAAAATAGGTCAACATGATGAACATGAATGCCGAAAGCGGGAATACCAGATACTTGAAGAACGGCACGATCAGTTCGGTATGCGCGGGCAGGCTGGCGATATTCCACAAATAGGCGCCGACCGCCAGCGCGATAACCGATTGCCAGCCCATCTTGGCTTTCGCCGACAGCCCCTTGGGGTTGCGGTGCACCACCTTGCGGTAATCGTCCACCCAGCCGATCACGCCGAAACCCAGCGTGGTGAGCAGCACCACCCACACGTAACGGTTGCGCAGATCCCCCCAAAGCAGCGTGGTGATCGCGATCGAGGTGAGGATCAGCGCGCCGCCCATCGTCGGCGTACCCGCTTTCACCAGATGCGTCTGCGGCCCGTCGCTGCGCACCGATTGGCCGATTTTGTAAGCGGTCAATTTGCGGATCATCGCCGGGCCGACCAGAAACGAAATGATCAGCGCGGTCATCGCGGCCAGCACGGAGCGCAACGTGATGTAATTGAACACGCTGAAGAACCTGATGTCTTGGGCCAACCATTGGGCGAGGGCTAGTAACATTTACTTGCGCCCCCATTGCGAGAAGGGGGAAGGGGGAAGGGGGAAGGGTGGGCCAGCGCGCAGTTACCCTTCTCCCTTCTCCCTTCCCCCTTCCCGTTTTCCCCTTCCCCCTTCCCGTTTTCCCCTTCTCCCTTCCCTGTGTCCACGCAATAGGACACCACGCGCTCCATTTTCATAAAGCGCGAGCCTTTCACCAGCACCGTGGTATCCGCATCCAGTTCTTTTTCCAGAGCATCCTGCAAATCTTCGATGCGCTCGAAGTGTTGCGCGCCGCTGCCAAATTCTCTTGCCGCATTGCCGCTCAACGCGCCCAGCGCGTAAAGCTTTTCGATGCCGGCGCGGCGCGCTTCGCCGCCGATCTCGGCATGAAACGCGGCGGCGTTATCGCCCAGTTCGCCCATGTCGCCCAATACCAGCACGCGCTTGCCTTCGGCTTGCGCCAATACGCTGATCGCGGCACGCAGCGAGGCCGGGTTGGCGTTGTACGTATCGTCGATCAATGTCGCGCCATGCCGCGCCGCCTTGCGCTGCAAGCGCCCTGCCACGCCAGCGAATTTTTCCAGGCCTGCGGCGATGATTTCCAACGGCACGTTTAATGCGACGGCGGCGGCGGTTGCCGCCAATGCGTTGCATGCGTTGTGCGCGCCGGGTACCTGCAAATCTGCCACGAATTTCCCCAGCGGGGTCTGGACAGCCAAACGTAAACCGACACCTTGCGCCTGCCTTTGCCCCTGTATATCGGCCTGTGCATTCAAACCGAACTCCAATAGTGACCGTGTACCGGCCAAACCGCGCCACAGCGGCGCATAAGCATCGTCAGCATTAATTGCCGCCGTACCCCGATCCTTGAGCCCGGCAAAAATTTCTCCTTTGGCGCGCGCAACCGCCTCCACCGACCCCAATCCTTCCAGGTGCGCGCCGCTGGCGTTGTTGACCAAGGCTACGTCGGGGCGGGCGATGTGCGTCAGGTAGTCGATTTCGCCGGGGTGGTTCATGCCCATTTCGATCACCGCATAGCGGTGCTGCGCGTTCAGTTGCAGCAAGGTCAGCGGCATACCGATGTCGTTGTTGAGGTTGCCTTTGGTCGCCAG
>SCPW01000439.1 GCA_004298605.1 Gallionella sp. | reverse complement strand
GTTTCCACCCCGGCGTTCGCGGGCGCGCAACAGGAGAAAATGAAGGGCTGCAACGCGGAAGCGAAGGGCATGAAGAGCGATGAGCGCAAGGCATTCATGAGCAAATGCCTGAAAAAGGATCACGTGCTGAAATCCGAGGCTGCGCCAGCCGCCGCAGACAAGAAGGCCGCCAAGGCGGAAGACAAGCCGACAGCCAGCGCCGCAGCACCCGCCAATCAGCAGGACAAGATGAAAGCCTGTAATGCCGATGCGAAGGCCAAAGACCTCAAGGGCGATGACCGCAAGAAATTTATGAGCGCCTGCCTCAAGAATTAAGCGTTTTTCCCCAAGCCGAAAACGCGCCGCAAGGCGCGTTTTTCATTGCCGCCGCAAAATTGCTGCGGTGTATAATCCGCGCTTCTTTGCGCGAATATATCGCGCTCCATTTTTAAAGATTGCATGATCAAAAAATTTCTCAAGCGCGTATTCCGCAAGTCGCACAAAATTAAAACGGTGGGAAATGCCCAGGTGATCCCGTTCGAGTTGCACGGGGTGGCGCGCGAGCAGATCAGTTACGGTGCGCAAAAAGTCACCGACGGTTTGCAGGCGGCGGGTTTTCAGGCCTACGTGGTGGGTGGCGCGGTGCGCGATTTGCTGCTGGAGCGCACCCCGAAGGATTTCGATGTGGCGACCGATGCCACGCCGGAGGAGGTGCGCCGGGTGTTCCGCCGCTCGCGCATCATCGGGCGGCGCTTTCGGCTGGTGCATGTGATGTTCGGCGAAGAGGTGGTCGAAGTCTCGACTTACCGGCGCATGATCGACGCCGAAGACGCGCAGACCGACGAGCATGGCCGCCTGCTGCGCGACAATGAATTCGGCGACCAGGAGCAAGATGCCGCGCGCCGCGATTTCACCGCTAACGCGCTGTTCTACGATCCGGCCACGCAGGAAATTTACGACTACCACCGAGGCTACGCCGATACGCGCGACCACTTGTTGCGCATCATCGGCGACCCGCAGGTGCGCTACCGCGAAGACCCGGTGCGCATGCTGCGCGCGGTGCGTTTGTCCGCCAAGCTGGGTATCCGGCTGGATGCGGCAACCGCCGCGCCGATCGCCGAAATGAAAGAACTGCTCGGCAACGTGCCCGAGGCGCGCTTGCTCGACGAGGTGCTGAAGATGCTGTTGTCCGGCCATTCGGTCGAGTGCATCCAGCAGTTGCACAGGATGAATTTGCATCACGGTTTGCTGCCGCTGCTGGACGTGATTCTCGAACAGCCGATGGGCGAGAAATTCGTCATGCTGGCGCTGCGCAATACCGATGAGCGCCTCGGTCAGGACAAACCGGTTTCGCCCGCATTCCTGTTTGCCGCGCTGTTGTGGCACGAAGTGCTGGCGGCATGGAATATTCTGGTGCAGCAAGGCGAGCGCCCGGTGGGCGCGATGCACACGGCGATGGACGAGGTGCTGGCCAAACAAAAGAAAAAGCTGGCGATACCGCATCGCTATGATGCGGTGATGAAAGAAATCTGGTTGTTGCAACAGCGTTTCGAGCAACGCGCCGGGCAACGCCCGTTCCGTTTGCTGGAGCAACCGCGCTTCCGCGCCGCATTCGATTTCCTGTTGTTGCGCTGCGCCAGCGGCGAGGTGGATGACGAGCTCGGGCTGTGGTGGGACGAGTTCCAGGATGCCGGCGCCGAACGGCAGAAAGAAATGCTGCAACCGGAAGGCGCCGGAGATAAAAAACGCCGCCGCCGCAAACCGCGCAAAAAGCCGGAGGCAGGTGCAGCGGGCGAGCCAGTTTCACAGTGATGCAACACATCGCTTTCATCGGGCTGGGCAGCAATCTGGAAGAGCCGTGCAGCCAGTTGCAGCGCGCCTTTGCCGACCTCGATAAGCTGCCCGGCACACGCCTGCTGGCGCGGTCTTCGCTGTATCGCAGCGCGCCGGTGGGCTATCTGGATCAGCCGGATTTCATGAACGCGGTGGCCAAAATCGAGACAACATTAACCCCGCAAGCCCTGCTGCAAGCCTTGCTGCAAATCGAGCACCGGCACGGCCGCGAGCGCACTTTTCGCAATGCGCCGCGCACCTTGGATCTGGATGTGTTGCTGTACGGCGACCTGCAACTTCACGAGCACGGCTTGACCATCCCGCACCCGCAGATGCATTTGCGCGCTTTCGTACTGCAACCCTTGCTGGAGATTGCGCCGGATTGCATCATCCCCGCCATAGGCCGGGCGCAACGGGCGTTGCAGGGTTGCCGGGATCAAACACTGGAACGGCTTGCGGCGTATTTATCCTAGAAAAAAACAATGAGCCACAGAGAACACAGAGTTCACAGAGAAAAACAGTATGGTTGCCGTGGATATTTGGCTTTGCCCATCAGGCGAGCAGGGAAAATATGTTAAACCTGTTATCTCTCTGTGTCCTCTGTGGCTTGATTGCTGTTGTTAGCACCGGTGCTTTTGTTGAGGAAATATGATGCGAACCACACTGACCACATTGCAAACCATGCGCGGCAAGGACGAAAAAATCGCCGTGCTGACCTGTTATGACGCGAGCTTTGCCGCTTTGCTCGAAGCGCAGGGTGTCGATGTGCTGCTGGTGGGCGATTCGCTCGGCATGGTGTTGCAGGGGCATGAAACCACTCTGCCGGTTTCGCTGGACGACATGATTTACCACACCGCCTGCGTGGCGCGGGGTGCGAAGCGGGCGTTTATCATCAGCGACATGCCGTTCGGCACGTTCCAGATCAGCCCGCAGGAAACATTTGCCCATGCCGCGCAATTGATGGCGGCGGGCGCGCAGATGGTCAAGCTGGAAGGCGGCGCAGCGATGGTCGAGACAGTGGAATTTCTTACCGGGCGCGGCATCCCGGTATGCGGCCACATCGGGCTGACCCCGCAATCGGTGCATCAGATGGGCGGTTACCGCGTGCAAGGCAAGGAATCCGCCGCCGCTCGGCAGTTGTTGCAGGACGCGGCGGCGCTCGAACAGGCCGGTGCGGGCATGATCGTGCTGGAAGCCATGCCCGCGCTGCTGGCCGCAGAAATCACCGCGCAACTGACCATCCCCACCATCGGCATCGGCGCGGGCGCGGACTGCTCCGGCCAGGTGCTGGTGCTGCACGACATGCTGGATATTTATCCGGGCAAGAAGGCGCGCTTCGTGAAGAATTATATGCAGGGTGCAAGCGGTATCGCGGCGGCGGTGGCGAATTATGTTGCCGAAGTGAAGAACGGCAGTTTTCCGGCGCAGGAACACAGTTTCTGATGCAGCTTATTTCGACCATCGCCGAACTGCGCACCCAGTTGGCCAATCAGCGCGCCATCGCCTTCGTTCCGACGATGGGCAATCTGCACGAGGGTCATCTCGATTTGATGCGCCAGGCGCGCGAACACGGCAGTTGCGTGGTGGCGAGCATCTTCGTGAACCCGCTGCAATTCGGCCCCAGCGAAGATTTCGACCGTTACCCGCGCACGCTGGATGCGGATTG
Source organism: Gallionella sp. (assembly GCA_004298605.1). Taxonomy (GTDB): domain Bacteria; phylum Pseudomonadota; class Gammaproteobacteria; order Burkholderiales; family Gallionellaceae; genus Gallionella. The sequence goes on along the minus strand of SCPW01000439.1, from coordinate 11,332 downwards.
CGCCAGCCTGCAAGGCTTGGTGGACGTGGTGTTTGCGCCTGCGGTCAACGAAATGTATCCCGCCCAACAAACCGTATTTATCGAGCCGCCGCCGGTTGCCAATGAGCTTTGCGGCGCGGCGCGCCCCGGCCATTTTCGCGGCATGGCGACCGTGGTGCTGAAGCTGTTGAACATCGTGCAGCCGCAGGTCGCGCTGTTCGGCAAGAAGGATTACCAGCAACTGCACATCATCCGCCAGATGGTGGCGCAACTGAACTTGCCGATACGCATCATCGGCGGGGAAACGGTGCGCGCGGCGGACGGCCTGGCGCTGAGTTCGCGCAACCAGTATTTGAACGGGGCGGAGCGCGCCGAAGCGGCCTTCCTGAACCGGACGCTGCAAACGATGAAATCGGCCATCCTGCAAGGCGAGCGCGACTTTGAACGCTTGCAGGAACAGGCGGTCGAAGCTCTCGCCGCAAGAGGCTGGCGGGTGGATTACGTGGCGGTGCGCAGCCAGTCAGATTTGCGGGCGGCAAGCGGATCGCAGCGCGAACTGGTGATATTGGCGGCGGCCAGGCTGGGCGATACGCGCTTGCTGGACAACGCCGAAGTTTGTCTTGCCGGTTGATTGTTTGGCCGATTGATTACTCGGCTGATTGGCTGTTATATAATCCGCGCCCCGTCCGGAAGGGAAGTGCCACATGCAGAGAATTATGCTTAAAGCCAAGTTGCACCGGGTGCGCGTCACGCACTCCGAGTTGCATTACGAAGGCTCCTGCGCGATCGACGACGATTTGCTGGATGCCGCCGACATCAGGGAATATCAGCAGATCGATATTTACAACGTCACCAACGGCGAACGTTTCACCACCTACGCCATCCGCGCACAACGCGGCTCCGGCGTGATTTCAGTGAATGGCGCGGCCGCGCACAAAGCCGATCCGGGCGATATTCTGATTGTCGCCACCTACGCCATGTATTCCGAACTGGAGCTGCAACGATTCCACCCGCAACTCGTCTATGTGGACGGGCGCAACCGCATCATCGCGCAACGCGACCAGATTCCCGTGCAGGCGGCCTGACGGGGCGTGTGCCCCGCCGGTTGCCCAGCCATCACATCCCATTCCGATCAGCGGATAAATTTTGCTTCTGATCGTTGAATTGCGCCCGGCCAAAAATAATTACGATGCGCCCTAAAGCTTTGTGAAACTCTGCCGATACGGGATTTCATGCGCAGTAAATGCATCTTAGTTATGGATCAATGGAAGCCGCGCCATGACAAAGAGTAAAAGCGGGGAGCCGCGAAACCGGCGCCCTGGAAATTTACTGTTGCGGGCGAAAAAATTTGTCGGGGTTTCAAGCCGGGATTTCGCAAACAAGTTCGAATACAAAACCATAATGGAGAAAAATAAAAAATGAAACGTTCGACGATCATGCAACGCCTCGTCCTGTTGACGGCTATACCCGTGATAGCGCTGATTTTGTCCTCGGGCGCGCTGATATGGGAGAGCTTCGAACGTTACCGGGGCGCGGCCCAGGCAAAAAGCATCATGGAGATTTCGGTGGCGGCGGGCGACCTGATCCATCCGATGCAGATCGAGCGCGGCATGACAGCCGGTTTCATCCAGTCGAACGGCCAGAAATTCGCGGATACATTGCCCGGCGCACGCGCCAAAACCGACGAAAAGCTGGCGGCTTACAGGCATGTGCTCGAAGGGGTCAACACCGGCTCGATGCCGGATCTGAAAAAAGCCGTTGAAGGTGCGCAGGCCAAACTTGTCGGCCTTGCAGGGGTGCGCGAACAGGCAGGCCAGTTTTCCATTCCCGCCGCAGAATCATCCGCATTTTTTACAAGCAACATCGGCAGCCTCCTGGATGTGATGAGCACCGCTACCGAACACAACAGCGACCCGGCAATCGCGAAGAAGCTGCTGACTTATCACACTTTCTCAAACGCCAAGGAAAACGCGGGACAGGAGCGCGCGCTGACTATGCCGGTGTTTGTTAACAACAAAGTTGAACCGGCCCAGTATCGCGTCATTCTGGGGAAAATCTACAAACAGGAAGCCTACCTGGATTCGTTCCTCGACTCCGCAAGCGGGGAGGAAAAGACGGCGCTGAAGGCGGTGCTTGAGGGCGAGGCGGCACAGGATGTTCAGCGCATGCGCAGCGTCATGGCCGAACGTTCCATGCAGGGCGGGTTCGATGTGGATCCGACCGTGTGGTTCAAGCGCAGCACCGACAGGATCAACGGGCTGTATGAAGTCGAACAACTGGTCACGAAGAATATCAATGCCGGCACCAACACGCTGCTGGCGGCCAGCCGCACGCTCCTGCTGTCGATGCTGGTGCTGGTGGCTCTGGTGATCGTGCTTACCGTAGCGGTGTCGGTATGGGTGGCGCGCAGCCTGAGCCGGTCGTTGAAGGCGGTCGTGGATGCGGCCGAATATGCGGTTGCGCACGACGATTTCACCTGCGCCATTCCGGAAGAAGGCACGCACGAAACGGCGCGCGCCGGGCAGGCGATCAACCGCCTGATGGAAAAGTTTCGCGGCATCATTTCGGAAGTTATCCGCTCCAGCCAGGGCATTGCGGACGCATCCGGCGCGCTGTCCATTTCAAGCGACCAGGTGAACAAGAGCTCGCTCGCGCAGTCGGATTCCGCCTCGACGGTCGCCGCGGCCGTCGAGGAAGTCTCCGTGAGCATAAGCGAGACCACCGCGAATGCCCGCACTGCGGGCGAAATTGTCGGGAAGGCGCGCGCCGGAACCGAAATGGCGCTCTCCGTCATGGGCGAGACAGTGAAAAATGTGAATGGCATCGCCGCATTGATCCGTGAATCCAACACCAACGTGGAGCAACTCGACGAGAGATCGAAAAAAATCGGCGGCATCGTGCAGGTCATCAGGGAAGTCGCCGATCAAACCAATCTCCTGGCATTGAACGCCGCGATCGAAGCGGCGCGTGCCGGCGAGCAGGGAAGGGGCTTTGCGGTCGTGGCGGACGAGGTGCGCAAGCTCGCCGAGCGCACCTCGAAGGCGACCACGGAGATTGCCGCGCTCATCGGCGACATCCAGAGCCATATCGGCGAGACCGTCACGGGGATGCATCAGGCCAATACCCAGGTTGCGGAAAGCCTGGAACTCGTCGGCAGGACAGAGGCCGCGCTGTACCGCATAGGCGACGATTCGCGCGAGGTGGCGAGCAATGTCCAAAGCATTGCCGACGCGATACACGAGCAGGATGCCGCTGTTCAGCAGGTTGCGGCAAACATCGAGAAAATCGCCCAGATGGCCGAGGAAAACAATGCGGCGGCCGCATCGAGCAGCGATACGGCGACCCAGCTCGACAGGCTGTCCGGCGCGCTCAGGGAATCGGTGGCCAGCTTCAAAGTCTGATTGCTGGCGGATTTTTGGTGTTTCCCCCGGTGGATACACGGCTTCGCCAGGGGGCGTCCAACCGTTCCCATTGCCAGTTTTTCCGCTCCCGTATTCTGCCGTATTGCCGTGTGCGCCAGCCCGATGTCAAGCTGCCCCGCATTTTGCGGGTATCAACTATTTCTGCCCCGTTTGTTTCATTGACCTATCGAGTGTTCGCAGGTAGGATTGCACGCCTTAATGCTTAGCGGATTGATTACGATGCGTCGAAAATTGGTTGCCGGAAATTGGAAAATGCACGGTGCGCTGGCCCAGAACGCCGGGTTGCTGGATGCCGTGCGTGGCGGGATGGATCAAATACGGGATGTCGATTGCGCGGTTTGTGTGCCGTTCCCCTACCTGTTCCAGGCACAACAGAAACTGTCCGGTAGCGCGGTGAAGTGGGGGGCGCAGGATGTGCATCAGTTGGACAAGGGCGCCTACACCGGCGAGGTGTCCGCCGCGATGCTGCGCGATTTCGGCTCCAGCTATGTCATCGTCGGGCATTCGGAGCGCCGCGCTTACTATGGCGAGAGCAGCCATCTGGTCGCCGAAAAATTTCTGGCGGCGCAGCAGGCGGGGTTGACGCCCATCCTGTGTGTGGGCGAAACGTTGGAGCAACGCGAAAGCGGGATTACCGAAGAGGTGGTTGCAGGGCAACTGGATGCGCTGATCCAGTTGGGTGGCGCGCAGGTGTTGGGCAATGCGGTGGTGGCTTACGAGCCGGTGTGGGCGATCGGCACCGGCAAAACTGCAAGCTCCGCACAGGCGCAGGCAGTTCACGCATTTATCCGCCAGCGCGTTGCATCTCACGATAGTCAAATCGCATCCGGGTTGTGTATACTCTACGGCGGCAGCGTGAAGGCGAGTAACGCGGCAGAATTGTTTGCGATGCCGGATATTGATGGCGGGTTGATCGGTGGCGCTTCCCTGGTGGCTGATGAATTCTTGGCGATTTGCCGCGCGGGTGTCCGGACATAAGTTTTTTGTACCGATCAGTTTTGATTTTGTTTTGGAGTGGTGTGTGGAAACATTAGTTTGGGTGGTACATCTTTCAACGGCCGTGGTGCTGATCGGTTTGGTGCTGATGCAGCATGGCAAGGGTGCCGATATGGGCGCCGCATTTGGCACGGGCTCGGCAGGAAGCCTGTTCGGCTCCAGCGGTTCCGCAAATTTTCTCAGCCGCAGCACGGCGGCTGCCGCAACGCTGTTTTTTATTACCAGTTTGTCGCTGACTTACCTTTATTCCCATCCCGCGCAGCAACAGGGGGTGATGGATAAAGTGAAGCCGGCTGCCACTCAGGCGGTTCCAGCAGCGCCTGTGGCCGATACCGCAGACGGCTCAAAGTCCAGGGATATTCCAAAATAATTTCGCAGTAGCATTGCCGATGTGGTGAAATTGGTAGACACGCTATCTTGAGGGGGTAGTGGCGCAAGCCGTAGCAGTTCGAGTCTGCTCATCGGCACCAGACATTAGCGGGCACGCAAGCGTGCCGGCACGATATAACGATTAAAAAAGAAATGGTTCCGGACAAACCCGCGAATCACAACAGGCCGAGGGGGAAGCTCAATGTTGGAAAATTATTTTCCGGTGCTGCTGTTTATCTGTGTCGGCATCGCGATGGGTGTAGCCCCCGTGGTATTGGGCAAGCTGGTATCCCTCAATCGCCCCGATAGCAAGAAGAATTCTCCTTACGAGTGTGGCTTTGAAGCCTTCGAAGATGCGCGCATGAAATTTGATGTGCGCTATTACCTCGTCGCCATTCTGTTCATTCTCTTCGATCTTGAAATCGCGTTCCTCTTTCCTTGGGCGGTCGTGCTCAAAGAAATTGGCACATTCGGTTTTGTTTCCATGATGATTTTTCTGGCCATCCTCGTGGTTGGCTTTATCTACGAATGGATGAAAGGGGCCTTGGAATGGGAATAGAAGGCATTCTGGAAAAAGGCGTCGTTACTACAACGCTCGACACCATCATCAATTACACGCGCACCGGCTCACTGTGGCCGATGACCTTTGGTTTAGCGTGTTGCGCGGTGGAAATGATGCATGCCGGCGCGGCGCGTTATGACTTGGATCGTTTTGGTGTGGTGTTTCGCCCCAGCCCGCGCCAGTCGGACGTGATGGTGGTGGCGGGGACGCTGTGCAACAAAATGGCGCCGGCGCTACGCAAGGTGTATGACCAGATGGCCGAGCCGCGTTGGGTGATTTCCATGGGTTCATGCGCGAATGGCGGCGGCTATTATCACTATTCTTATTCGGTGGTGCGCGGCTGCGATCGCATCGTGCCGGTGGATGTGTATGTGCCGGGTTGTCCGCCGACCGCCGAAGCCTTGCTGTACGGCGTCATCCAGTTGCAAAACAAAATCAAACGAACCAATACCATTGCGCGCTAGGGTGAATTATGGCTGCTGATTTGAGTGCATTGCGTACCAATCTGACGAATTTGCTTGGCGACAAGCTGGTCAGCATCGAAGAAAAACTGGGCGAGTTGACCGTGGTGATCAAGGCTGCCGGGATGCTGGGTGCGTTGAAGCGGCTGCGCGACGCGGCGGGCTTCGAGCAGATGATAGACCTGTGTGGCATGGATTACTCCACTTACGGCGATGGCGCGTGGGAAGGCAAGCGTTTTGCTATTGTCTATCACCTGCTCTCGGTATCGCGCAACGCGCGCCTGCGGGTGCGCATCTTTGCCGAGGAAGATGATTTTCCGGTGCTGGAATCGGTCACGGATATCTGGCCTTGCGCAAACTGGTTTGAGCGCGAAGCTTTTGACTTGTATGGCATTGTATTCACCGGACATCCCGATCTGCGCCGCATTCTGACGGATTATGGTTTTGTCGGTAACCCGTTCCGCAAAGATTTTCCGCTGTCCGGCCATGTGGAAATGCGTTATGACCCGGAACAGCAGCGTGTGGTTTATCAGCCGGTGACGGTCGAGCCGCGTGAAGTGACACCGCGCATCGTGCGCGAAGAAACCTACGCTTGCAAGTGAGGGCGCAGTAATAGCTGAAATCAAAAACTACACAATGAATTTTAGTTATGGCCGCCCTGCGGGCTTAACTTGCTTGCGCAAATTAGCCTCCACTGAAATGCATTGTGAACGCGCGTTGTATCGGATGCGAGGAAACTGAAGTTATGGCGGAAATAAAAAACTACACAATGAATTTTGGGCCGCAGCACCCGTCCGCACACGGGGTGTTGCGACTGGTGCTGGAGCTGGACGGCGAAGTCATCGAGCGAGCCGACCCGCACATCGGGCTGCTGCATCGCGGCACCGAAAAGCTGGCCGAGCACAAAACCTTTCTGCAAAATTTGCCCTACATGGATCGGCTCGATTACGTTTCGATGCTGAGCAATGAACATGCTTATGTGATGGCCGTTGAGAAGCTCGCGGGAATCGAAGTGCCGTTGCGCGCCCAGTATATCCGCGTGATGTTCGATGAAATCACCCGCATCCTGAACCACCTGTTGTGGCTGGGCGCGCACGGGCTGGATATCGGCGCGATGACCGTGTTCCTGTACTGCTTCCGCGAACGCGAAGATTTGATGGATGCCTACGAGGCGGTGTCCGGCGCGCGCATGCACGCGGCCTACTACCGTCCGGGCGGCGTGTACCGCGATTTGCCAGACACCATGCCGCAATATCAGGCTTCGAAAATCCATAACGCCGATGCGGTAAAAAAACTTAATGAAAACCGCCAAGGTTCGCTGCTCGATTTCCTGGAAGATTTTACAAACCGTTTTCCGACTTACGTTGACGAATACGAAACCCTGCTGACGGATAACCGTATCTGGAAACAGCGCACCGTCAATATCGGTATTGTCACGCCGGAACGCGCGCTGGCTTTGGGTTTGACCGGCCCGATGTTGCGCGGTTCGGGGGTGGAATGGGATTTGCGCAAGAAGCAGCCCTATGAAGTTTACGACCGCCTCGATTTCGATATTCCGGTCGGTGCGAGCGGTGACTCATACGACCGTTACCTGGTGCGTGTTGAAGAGTTGCGCCAATCCAACCGCATCATCAAACAATGCATAGACTGGCTGCGCCACAACCCCGGTCCGGTGATGACGGACAATTTAAAATTTGCGCCGCCCAAGCGCGAAGCGATGAAGCAGAATATGGAAGAGTTGATCCACCACTTCAAGCTGTTCACCGAGGGTATGCACGTACCGGCCGGCGAGGCTTATGCGGCGGTGGAACACCCCAAGGGGGAGTTCGGCATTTATCTGGTTTCCGACGGCGCGAACAAGCCCTACCGCATGAAAATACGCGCCCCCGGCTTCGCCCACATGTCCGCGCTGGACGAAATGGTGCGCGGCCATATGATCGCCGACGTGGTGACCATTATCGGTACGCAGGATATAGTTTTTGGTGAGGTAGATCGCTGAATGGGAGCGCGGGCGTCCCGCCCACATGCGGGCAAGATGCCCGCCCTCCTAAAATTTTAGAGGCATCCATACATGTTATCCGAACAAATACAATTAAAAATCGACCGCGAGTTGAAGAAATATCCGGCGGATCAGAAGCAGTCCGCGGTGATGGCCGCGTTGCGTTTTGTGCAGGACGAAAAGGGCTGGATCGCTTCCGATGATATGGCGGATGTCGCGGCTTACCTCGGTATGCCGAACATGGCGGTGTGCGAAGTGGCAACCTTCTACCACATGTACAACCTCAAGCCGATGGGCAAGCACACCATCACGGTATGCACCAATCTGCCCTGCACGCTGAATGGCGCCGGGGATACGGTAGCCTACTTGGAAGCGAAACTGGGCATCGGTTTGGGCGAGGTGACCGCAGACGGGAAATATGGCCTGCGCGAAGGCGAGTGCATGGGCGCCTGCAAAGATGCGCCGCTGTTTACGCTGAACAACAAAAAAATCTGTAGCCGCATGTCCGAGGAAAAGATCGATCAATTTTTGGCGGAGCTGGATAAATTATGAGAGGTCCGGTCATTCTTACTACGATGGATTTCGATCAGCCTTGGACGCTGGAAAACTATCTCAAGGTCGGCGGCTACCAGGCGTTGCGCAAGGTGCTGACCGAAAAAATGTCGCCCGATGCGATCATCGCCGAAGTTAAGCTGTCGGCATTGCGCGGGCGCGGCGGCGCGGGCTTCCCGACCGGGTTGAAGTGGAGCTTCATGCCCAAGAATTACGATGGCGAAAAGTACATCGTCTGCAATACCGACGAGGGTGAGCCAGGCACCTGCAAGGACTGGGATATTCTGCGTTACAACCCGCATCTGCTCATCGAAGGTATGGCGATTGCCGCCTACACGATGGGGGTGAAGACCGGCTACAACTATGTACACGGCGAAATTTTCGAAGCCTACGAGCGCATGGAAGAAGCCTGCGAACTGGCGCGCGCCGCAGGGTATCTGGGCGACAACATCATGGGCACGGATTTTTGTTTCGACCTGCACAACCATCTGGGTTATGGCGCATATGTGTGCGGCGAAGAAACCGCCCTGCTGGAATCCATCGAAGGCAAAAAAGGCCAGCCGCGCTTTAAACCGCCTTTCCCCGCCAGCTTCGGCCTGTACGGCAAACCGACCACCATCAACAACACCGAAACCTTTTCCAGCATCCCGTACATCATCAATAACGGCGGACAGAAGTTCCTGGAATTGGGCAAGCCCAACAATGGCGGCACAAAATTATTCTCGGTTTCCGGCCATGTGAATAATCCCGGCAACTTTGAGGTGCCGATGGGCACACCGTTCAGCAAATTGCTGGAAATGGCGGGTGGCGTGCGCAACGGGCACAAGCTCAAGGCGGTGATCCCGGGCGGCTCGTCGATGCCGGTGTTGCCTGCCGAGATCATGATGGGCTTGACCATGGACTACGATTCCATTTCCAAAGCCGGTTCAGGCTTGGGCAGCGGCGCGGTGATCGTGATGGACGAAACGGTTTGCATGGTGCGCGCATTGGAGCGGCTGTCCTACTTCTATTACGAAGAGTCCTGCGGGCAATGTACGCCATGCCGCGAGGGAACTGGCTGGCTGTACCGCATCGTGCATCGCATCGAGCATGGCGAAGGCCGCAAGGAAGATCTGGATTTGCTGTTGAGCGTGGGTGAAAACATCGCCGGGCGCACCATTTGCGCCTTGGGCGAGGCGGCGGTTTGGCCGGTGCAGGGGATGCTCCGGCATTTCCGCGCCGAATTTGAATATCACATCGAACACAAGCGTTGCTTGGTGTAGAGCCGACGGATTAGGTGAGCAATGATTAACGTTGAAATTGATGGCAAGCTAGTTGAGACCGAGCGCGGCTCCACCCTTGTGGACGCAGCCAACAAGGCCGGTGTTTATATCCCGCATTTCTGCTACCACAAAAAATTGTCCATCGCGGCCAGTTGCCGCATGTGTCTGGTCGAGGTCGAAAAAGCGCCCAAACCGTTGCCCGCCTGCGCGACGCCTGCCGCCGATGGCATGAAGGTGCGCACCCGCTCGGAAATGGCGGTTAAAGCGCAAAAAGGCGTGATGGAGTTTCTGCTGATCAACCACCCGCTGGATTGCCCGATTTGCGATCAGGGCGGCGAATGCCAGTTGCAGGATATCGCGATGGGATATGGCGGGACGGCTTCGCGCTATGCCGAAGAAAAACGCATCGTGATGCACAAGGACATCGGCGCGCTGGTGTCCACCCGCGAAATGAGCCGCTGCATCCACTGCACGCGCTGTGTGCGTTTCGGGCAGGAAATCGCCGGCCTGATGGAAATGGGCATGGCGTATCGCGGCGAACATGCGCAGATCATGAGCTTTGTGAACAGCTCGGTGGATTCCGAATTGTCCGGCAACATGATCGACCTGTGCCCGGTCGGCGCCTTGACCAGCAAACCGTTCCGCTACACCGCGCGCAACTGGGAATTGTCGCGGCGCAAATCGGTTAGCCCGCACGACAGTCTGGGTTCCAACCTGGCGGTGCATGTCAAAAACAACAAAGTGATGCGCGTGACGCCGATCGAAAACGAGGCGGTCAACGAATGCTGGATTTCCGATAAAGACCGGTTCAGCTATGAAGGGTTGAACTCGGCGGAGCGTTTGACCAAGCCGATGCTCAAACAGGACGGCAAATGGATCGAAGTCGAATGGCCTGCCGCGCTGGAATATGTGGCGAACGGTTTGCGCTGTGTCAGCAAAGATAATGGCGCCGGGCAGATCGCCGCCTTGGCGACGCCGCACAGCACACTGGAAGAACTTTACTTGCTGCAAAAATTGGTGCGCGGCATCGGCAGCAATAACGTCGATTTCCGTTTGCGCCAGTCCGATTTCAGTGCGGACGGGAGACAGGCAGGAACCCACCCCCATCCTAACCTTCCCCCTGAAGGGGAAGGGACGACCGCCTCCTCCGATGGAGGAGAACCAAGACAATTCTTGCCGTGGCTGGGTATGCCGGTTGCCGAAATTAACACCCGCGACCGCTTCCTGATCGTCGGCAGCTTTTTGCGCAAAGATCATCCGCTGCTGGCGCAACGTGTGCGCCAGGCCGTCAAACGCGGCGCGCAAGCCAATATCGTCCATTCCGCCGATGATGATTTGCTGATGAACGTCGCCATCAAATCCATCGTTGCGCCAAGCGAACTGGCTGACACGCTGGCGCAAATATTGAAAGCGCTCGCGGCAGAAAAACAGGCGGTTCCGGATGTGTCAGTGCAAGGCGTTGAAGTGGGCAGTGCTGCTGCCGCAATCGCCAAGAGTTTGGCGAGCGGCGAACGCGCCGCCGTGTTGCTGGGAAATTTTGCGCAACAACACCCGCAAGCCACGCAGATCGCTTTGCTTGCCGAGCAAATCGCCGCGCTGTGCGGTGCGAAATTCGGTTTCCTCGGCGAAGCGGCGAACAGCGTCGGCGGCTATCTGGCCGGAGCCGTGCCCTGGAGCGCGGGCGTCTCGCCCGCATCTCGCGCATCAGGCATGAATGCCGCGCAAATGCT
>SCPW01000438.1 GCA_004298605.1 Gallionella sp. | reverse complement strand
TTGACGCTGAGTTCGTGGTTGGGAAGCAGGCCGGTTTTTTCGTTTTCCGATGGCGGCAAATAATCTGTCGGCCCGAATATGCGGCGTGCCAGCGGTTTGTCCTGATTGTCGTTAAGCGTAAGCTCCAGATTGGGAAAAGCCTGCGTATAAGGGGCGCGGTTGCGCAACAGGGCGTTCAGGGCGATCTGGTTTTCGTGCGTATGGTCGGCTTCAAGGTCTGAAGATTCAATGCTCATCAGTTCGGTTTTCAGTGGCAGTGGCACGCTGCATTTCAGCAATTGGCAATAGCCGACAAGGGCGGGTTTCAGGGCGGGCATGCGCGCGGCGAGGTCGATGCGGAAGAAGTAGGCAGCTTGCGCGATCAGCATTAGCAGCAAGAGCGCCGATGCGCCCGCCCAAGGCCAGATGCGGTGTTTCGGCTGGACTGCGCCGCCGTTTTCGTCATGCACAACGGTGATTTGTTCGGCCAGTGTCATGGGGCGCGGAACTGCCGTTCCGGAAGAATGCGGCCCGGTTGGCAGGGCATCGCCACCAGGCTGTGTGTCCGCCCCCACAGCAGTTGTTTCATCCGCGGGCAGCGTTGGCGCAAGCGGGGGCACTTCGGGCGTGAGATGCCCGCCAACTGGCGAATTTTCAGTGTGCATCACCGGCTCACCCAGCATTGGCAATTCAAGTTGCGGGTCGGCTTGGTCGGGAGAGAAATTGGGGCGCGCATCGAAGGCATTCAAACAGTGGCCGCAGCGTACCATGCCGTGATGCATTTCCAACTGCGCCCCGGTAATTTTGAAGCGGATGTCGCAGTGCGGGCAGAGTGTGGTTCCATCCATCATGGCGTCGGCCTAACGCTTGCGCCCCGACAGGCAAGACCAGCCGTCCTCGAAAACCGGGCTGTTCAGGTCGAACCATTGTCGGTAGATGTTCATCACGTCCCGTGCCTGTTCCTCAAGAATTCCGGAAAGAACAATGTGCCCGCCTTGCCGCGTCGCGTTCGCCAGCAGCGGTGCGAGCAGGCGTAGCGGGTTGGTCAGGATGTTTGCCACAACCAGATCATAGCCGCTTTGCGGCGCATCGTCAGGCTGGTAAAACCGCGCATTTTCGACCCGGTTGGCCGCGGCGTTGTCGCGGCTGGCGATCACTGCCTGCAAGTCTACATCAACACCGACGGCGCGTGCAGCACCCAGTTTGAGCGCGGCGATGGCGAGGATGCCGGAGCCGCAGCCATAGTCCAGCACGCTTTCGCCACCGCGCAAATTGCTGTCCAGCCAGCGCAGGCACAGGCGCGTGGTGGGATGGCTGCCGGTGCCGAACGCCAGGCCGGGGTCGAGCACGATATTGATGGCATCCGGGTCGCTGGGGGTGTGCCAGGTCGGCACGATCCATAGCCGCGGCGAAATCGGGATCGGTTCAAACTGGGACTGGGTGAGGCGCACCCAGTCGTTGTCGGCCAGGGTTTCGATGCGGTGTTCGGGAAGCTGCCTGAGGCCAATGCGGGTGGCCGCACCACGTAAAATTGCGCCGACATCACGATCGCTGTCAAACAACGCGCTGACGCGGTTGTGTTGCCACACGCCGGGCGGCGGTTCGCCCGGTTCGCCGAAAATCGCCTGTTCATCCGGCGTGTCGGCATCGGCATCCAGCAAATCCACCGACAAGGCGCCGAGTTCGAGCAAAGCTTCACTCAGCGCCTCGGCATGGGCGGCATCGGTGTCAACAACAAGCGTCAACCAAGGCATTACTTGCCCTTGGTGCGGTCTGCGAGGCGTTCTTCCAGGTAGTGGATGCTGGTGCCGCCGCGCATGAAGGCCGCATCCTGCAACAGTTCGCGGTGCAGTGCGATATTGGTGTCGATGCCCTCTACCCACATCTCGGACAATGCGGTGCGCATTCTCGCTATGGCTTGGTCGCGCGTGTCTCCGTAGGCGATGATCTTGCCGATCATCGAGTCATAATGCGGCGGCACAAAATAATTGTTGTAAACGTGCGAATCGACGCGGATGCCCGGGCCGCCCGGAGCATGGTACGAAGTGATGCGCCCGGGTGAGGGCGTAAATTTGTAAGGATGTTCGGCATTGATGCGGCATTCGACGGCATGCCCCTTGAGCTGAATGTCGCGCTGCTTGAAAGGCAGCCTTTCGCCGGCGGCGATGCGAATTTGTTGCTGCACGATATCGATGCCGGTAATCATTTCGGTGACAGGGTGTTCGACCTGCACGCGGGTGTTCATTTCGATGAAAAAGAATTCGCCGTTCTCGTATAAAAACTCAAAC
>SCPW01000437.1 GCA_004298605.1 Gallionella sp. | reverse complement strand
GCAATCGGTGTTCGAGCGTGACCTGAAGGCACCATTCGGGCGTCTTAAGATGGGCGAGATTACGCATGAAGACTTGCGTGCCTTGTGTGACAAGATTGTGGAACGTGGGGCGCCAGCCACGGCCGTACATGCCCGCGAGGTGGTACAAATGGTGTATCGCTATGCTATTGAACGTGGTCACAGATGCGAGAACCCCGCAGATTTGGTGCGCCCGACATCAATTGCACGCTTTCAACCAAGGGATCGGTCACTGTCACCCGAAGAAATCAAGCTGCTTTACCATTACCTTGAGCGGGTTTCGACAGCACCGACAATCCGACTGGCGGTCAAGTTGCTGCTGCTAACCATGCTGCGCAAATCCGAACTCGTCGAAGCTGTGTGGGAAGAAATCAACTTCACTGAGGCGGTTTGGACGATTCCGGCTGAAAGGATGAAGCGGCGTAATCCCCACAACATATACCTGTCGAATCAAGCGCTGGATATTTTCGTTGCACTGAAGACATGTGCAGGCGGTTCTCGCTACGTCCTGCCATCGCGTTACGATCCAGACATCCCAATGAGCAAGGCTACGCTGAATCAAGTCACTTCACTGGCCTACAAGGCAGCGCAAAATGACAATAAGCCTCTTGGCAAATTCACTGTCCATGATCTGAGGCGGACGGCATCTACGCTGTTGCATGAGGCCGGCTATAACACCGACTGGATTGAGAAGTGCCTGGCTCATGAGCAAAAGGGTGTACGCGCTGTGTACAACAAGGCCGAGTATGCAGAACAACGGCGCGCCATGTTGCAGGATTGGGCCGATATGATCGACCGCTGGACTACGCGGCCTGGAGTCCAGGAGCGAGGGGTTGGATAGCGGCAGTTTTCCGCTCCTCAATCCACTGTTCAACTTCCCGCAGATCCCATGCAACAAGGCGTGCCGTGATGGCAAAGCGACGAGGGAATTCTCCGCGTTTCTCCATGTCGAGGATCGTTCGCTCAGACAGCGGAACGATCTTGAGTAACTGCTTGCGGTTAATCAGTGTCTTTCCCGGCGTTTTCATTTCATCATAAGTCAGAATACGGGCATTCATTGTTTGGATTTCTTGTTGCATTTCGCGCTCATCACCTCACACGTAAAGGCTGTTAATAACTGTGCGGTACCTGCCAGCACATACAGCTTGCACTTGAAAAGAGCTGAGCCCTACTTACTCAGCTTCGATGATTTTGTCTTTGTCGGTTCCGATTACTGACTCATCAACCTCCGCAATTTGAGGCTTGCTTGCTTCAGCAACTGCCTCGGAAGTCTCTTTCCTGCGTGCAGCAAGAACCGCACGAGTAGCGATTTGCCGTACCTGACCGGCAAGACGAAGAATCCGCCGCTTCCATTCATAGACCCCGCGCGCGTATTGTGTGTCCGTAATAACGCAGGAAAGCCAGAGTGCATCCATGTTGGCCATCAT
>SCPW01000436.1 GCA_004298605.1 Gallionella sp. | reverse complement strand
TGGGCATGGCCAAGGCCAGCCTGGAGGCCAGCGTGCGCTATCTCGCGATGCAACTGGGGCGCAAGGGAATACGCGTGAACGCCATTTCTGCCGGGCCGATCAAAACACTGGCCGCAGCCGGCATCGCCGATTTCGGCAAATTGCTCAGCTACAACGAGAAGCACGCGCCCCTAAAACGCAATGTGACCATCGAAGAAGTGGGCAATGCCGCCGCCTTCCTGTGCAGCGACCTGGCCAGCGGCATCACCGGTGAAATCAGCTATGTGGATGGCGGCTTCAATACCACCGCTTTGGGCACGACCGAACCATAACCGGCATTCCCCTTGAATGTGAATGCTGCCCGCAATGAGCGGCTTATAACCCCCCGGTAAAGCCGGGGGGTCAACCCGGCAAAGAATCGAACCACTCCTTCCAGTGCCGGTATTTTTCCTGCAATGCCCGGACATCGCCTGTGATGTTTATCCTTTCGCTTTCCCGGTGGCTGGCCGGATCCATTCCGGCGGCGAGCAGTGCGACGCCGCGCAGGCTGGATTCGGCCTGGCTCAAGCGGTAGACGGCAAACGGCACGCATCGGGCGATACCCTGTTGCAGGCAAGCCAGTTCGGATAAGCCGCCCGAGAGATAGACGCGCTCGATGGCGGACGCGCGGTGAAACTCTTCCAGTATCCGCGCCACCCGGAAAATAACCGCTTCCAGCAACAGCGCGGCAATCTGGCGTTGCGTCAGGTGTTCGACCGGTCGGGAAAATTGGATTGTTAGATCGCTGCGGAAATAAGGCGCGCCCAAGCCGCTGGGTTCGGCAAGGCAAAAAATTTCGCTCCCGGCAAAATCTTCTATACGGCACTCTCTCACCGGGTAAGGCGCGAGCGCGGCGGCAACCGAGTTGAGTGTGCCTTCGACGGCGAGATGGGCGTGCCGGTTATTGCCCCGATACACCAGCGTATGCAGGTAGCCGTTTGAGGCAAATTTTTCGTCCGGCAGGTAGCGCACGACAAAGCAACCGGTGCCGAGATTGGCCAGTGCTTCTGCGCCATCTGCACTGACGCTGGCGATCAGTGCGGCGGACTGGTCGCCAACGCTGGCTTGCAGCACCAGGCCATTATCCAGCCGCAAATTCATGCCTGCGGAAGTGTTGATTTCGGGCAGTATGCCCGGCGGGATGCCGAAGAGATCGCACAGTTGCGGCGACCATTGTTGTTGCCGGATGTCCATCAGCAGGGTGCGCGCGGCCATCGAGGCATCGGTCAGATAATGCTTGCCACCGGTCCAGCGCCAGATCAGGAAAGTATCCAGCGTTCCGGCCAGCAATTCGCCGCTTTCCAGGCGCGCCCGCCAGCCCGGATTGTCTTGCAGAACAGTGCGCAGCTTGGGGGCAAAATAATACGGCGCGAGCGGCAGGCCGGTGAGGTCGCGGATCAAGTTTTCATGCGCGCCCAACGCTTCGCAACTCGCTGCACCACGATTGTCCTGCCAGGAAATCAGCGGGGTGAGCGGCTGGCCGGTGGCGCGTTCCCAGATCAGGAAAGAGGAGCGCTGGCTGCACAGGCCGAGCGGCGGGTGACCATCTGTTTGCGCGAGACAGGCAGACAACACCTGATCGGCGATTTCCGCATAGCACAGCGCATCGCTTTCATAGCGCCCGCCGGTGGCGGTGATTGGCGGGGCAGGGCGGGCGACGATGTGGCCGAGCGCGCCGTGCCGATCGAGCAAACCGGCTTTGATCGACGTGGTGCCGAGGTCGAGCGCGATGGCGGAGGGATTCATTCGATTTTGATTCTGTAGGGGCGCAATTCATTGCGCCCTGATCTACTCATGCACCGGGAGAAAGGGCGTGATGAATCACGCCCCTACATGTTTCGATTTCGGATGCTATCGCGGCCTCATCCCAGCCCATCGCGGCGGCAACCGTTGCAGCGAGGCGGCGCAACGCGCTTTCATCCAGCTTCGCCAAGATCAGCAACGGCATCCGGCGGCGCAGCAGGTCGTCCAGATGCACGGCCATTTCGTTGCGGGCGCAGAACAGCAAATCGGCGTGGATGAACGGCGCCGTTGCCACAATCCGCCCGGCCAGCGCAGGGTCGTTCTCGATGCTGCGGAATACTTCATCCACCCGTTTGCCGTGACGGCGGATCAGCCATTTTGCGCTTTCCGGGTCGATGCCGAGCTGGCTTGCCCGGGCGCTGGCGGCCTCGGACCACGCCGCATAATTACCGGCTGGCGCCCAAGGGAACAGACGTTTCCTGGTCGCGCACGGAACATCTGCACCCAGTTGCGCGCACACCGTATCGACGATGTGCGCCGCATCTTCGCGCGCCGAAGTGATCTTGCCGCCGATGGAATAATGCGATCCGTTGCGCGCCGTTTTCAACTCCCAATCGCGGCTGACATCCGACGGCGATGATTTGCCGCTGCACTTCATCACGCGCAGCCCGGCGTAGCTGCCGACCACGTCTTGTTCCGTCCAAGCGGTGTTGAGATAGTGGTTGGTCTCGTTCAGCAGATAGGCCACATCTTCCGGCTCGACCGTGACATGATTTAAATCACCGCTGTAATCCCGGTCGGTCGTACCGATCAGCGTCATGCCATACCAGGGAATCACGAAAAACACCCGCCCGTCAGACTTGGCGGTCAGCAGCAATGCCTCGTCGGCCAGCACCGCAGGCAGGATCAAATGCACGCCCTTGGTCAGCCTGCACCAGTCGCGTCCCTGCTCGGTCGCCGCTGTCCACTGGCCGGTGGTGTTGACGATTTGTCTGGCTGTGACTTGTACGCTGGTAGAGCCAAGCTGATCCTGAACCATCGCGCCGCACACCCGTCCATGCTCCTCAACCAATCCGGTCAGTTTGCAATAATTCACGCAGGTCGCGCCGGCATCCACCGCACCCGCGATCAGCTCCAGCACCAGCCGCGCATCGTCGGTCTGCGCATCGCCGTAGGTGAAGCCGTCTTCCAATCCAGCCACCCGGAGAGCCGGGAAGCGCGCCAAAAAATCGCGATGATTGAAATGGCGATGCGTCATCTCCGCCCCCGGATGGGTTGCCAGAAAATCATATAACGCCAGCCCGGCACGCATCTGAATTTTACAAAAGCGGCTGTCCGCATACATCGGCACGCCGAAACGCAGCGGCCAGACGCGATGCGGCGCCATTTCCAGCAGCATCTGCCGCTCCGCCAGCGCCTTCCTGACCAGATGAAAATCGTATGACTCCAGATAGCGCAAACCGCCGTGGATCAACTTGCTGGATGCGGAAGATGTCGCGCCGGCCCAGTCGCCCTGTTCCACGATGGCGACGCTTAATCCCCGCAGTACTGCGTCATAAGCGGTCCATGCGCCATAGATGCCGCCGCCGCAGACCAGCAGATCGAATTGCTTGTTGCCGAGTAATGAGAAGTTACGGTTCATTTGTGTTTATTTTGACCTTCCCCCGGTTTTTCGTCTTCCAGGAGGTGGGTTTCATGCTACCAGTTTTTCCTGTTGCTGAGCGGTGAACCAATCATCCAGAAACTGCATCGGTGACTTATAACCCAGCGTGGAGTGCAGCCGCTTCCGGTTGTAAAACACCTCGATGTATTCAAACGCCATTGCCTTCATTTCGTCCCGCGTCTCGAAACATTCACCATACACCCGCTCGTTCTTGAAGCTGCAGAACCAGCTTTCACCGGGTGCGTTGTAGTTCCGGCATAACGCGCTACGCGCATTAGCCTTCACCGAAACTTCGTTTTCCCAACAATTTCCCTTGCGGCCGTGACAACTCCACATGCGGCTTGCCGCATAGTGGATTGCCTCCCTTTGGGGCATCGAGCAGGCTATGCCATATTCCTTTAGTTTTCATTGGCATACATGGCTGGCATATTGGCTGCCGCGATCCGGGTGGTGGATCAGTCCCGCCGCCGGTTTGCGACGGAACCTTGCCATGGTCAGCGCGTCGGCCACAATGCCCGCCGTCATGCGCGGCTTCAGTGACCAGCCGGCCACTTCACGGTTGAACGGGTCGAGCACGATTGCGAGATACAGCCAGCCTCCATCTGCCCACAGGCCA
>SCPW01000435.1 GCA_004298605.1 Gallionella sp. | reverse complement strand
GCCGCCGTACATGCGCGCCGTCTCGGCGCTCGCCTGCTCATAGTGCTGGAACAACCGGGATTGCTGCGCCTTGTTGATACCGATACCCGTATCCCTGACGGAAAAACGCACCTGCTCGATGCCGTCGTGCCGGGCGAGCAATTCGGCCCGGATATCGACTGTTCCCTTGTGGGTGAATTTGAGCGCATTGCTGACGAAGTTGTTCAGCACCTGGGAGAGACGCAGCGGATCGACGATATGCGCCGGGCTGAGGCGCGTGTCGATGTGCCGTGACAGCACTACGCTGTTGGCGCTGGCCACGCGCGCATAGGTGCTTGCCACCCCTGCCACAAGCTGGGATATCGATGTGGCCCTCGTGGCGAGTTGCAGCTTCCCCTCCTCGATTTTCGACCAATCGAGTATGTCGCTGAGTATCCGCAACATACTCTTTCCGGAATCGCGCGCCGTTTGCAGCGTTTCGCGCTGCTCGCCGTTGAGAGGGCTCAGGGAAAGCAGTTCCAGCATGCCCAGCAGCCCGCTGAGCGGGGTGCGGATTTCGTGGCTCATGGTGGCCAGGAAAGAATCTTTGGCGCGGTTGGCATACTCGGCCTTTTCTTTTGCCTGATACAGCAATTCTTCGGCCTGCTTGCGGCCGGTGATGTCGCGCACCATGCCGGCGAAATGGCGCTGGTTGCCCAGCCACATCTCGTTCACCGCCAGTTCCAGCGGGAAAACGCTGCCGTCCTTGCGCTGGCCGGCGACCTCGCGCCCGCTGGTGCCGAGGACGCACGCCTTGCCCGTCGCGCGGTAGCGTTCGAGGTAGCCATCGTGCTGGCTGCGGTGCGGCTCGGGCATCAGCATGTTGACGTTTTGCCCGATGACATTGGCGGCGGCATAACCGAAAATGCGCTCGGCGGCAGGGTTGATCGTCTCGACAATGCCGTGGTCGTCGATGGTGATGATGCCGTCCATCACGGTATCGAGGATCGTCCGGATGTGCGTGGCGCTGTCATGTTCCTGGACGTACGCCAGCCGCTTGATTTCCTGTTTGCGCCACCACAGCCAGACCAGGCAGCCCGCAAGCGCGATAAACAGCGCGGTAATTGCCACGACGATTTTTTGCAGGCGCAGGATGCGCTCCATCGCCTCATCCGTATCGATCTTGACGACCATGCTCCAGGGAGTTTCGGGTACGGCAAGGCTGTAGGTGAGCACGGGCTTGTTGCGGTAATCGAAGGACTCCAGCAGCCCAAAATGCCCCTGCACGGCCCGGATGGCCGGCCAGGAAACCGTATTGACATTATCGCTTATCGGGATGCGGAGCTTGAGCGCGGTATTTGCCTTGTGGCGCAGTTCATTGAGAAACAGCACGTCGTTGCCATCTTTGCTAACCAGAAACGACTCGGCAGTTTGGCTTTCCAGCGGCCAGGACTGGATCAGGGAAAACAGGAAGCGCATATCGTTGCGCAGCAATAATACGCCTATCACCGACGATGAATCCGGGCTCATTATCGGGGCGAAAATATCCAGCAGCGGTGTTTCCGGAGCGGACGGATCCCCAAAATAGACCGGTGAAATGACCGGCGCGTGTTCGCGCAGCGCGCGCAACGCGAGGGATTTTCCCGCTTCGGACAACCCCGTATAACGACCGCCGCCAAAACGGACGTTGGCTTTGCCGTCAAGCAGCAGGGCCCCGCTATATTGGTAAGCCGTGACGGCGGTTCCCAACGGCTGCCGCAGCGCGGGCGGTATATCGCCGGAGGCGTCCGTCAGCCAGCGTTGCGCCAGCGGGGTGCCAAAAATTTTTGACAGGGCATCCGCATTGTTTTTGTGGTCTGTGAGGTAAGTCTGTATCTGACCTGCCTTGAGCTGGCCGATGCTGATCAGGTGTTTCTGCGCGTTGGTTTTTTCGATCTCTTTGAGGTTGTGAAACAAGGCATAGCTCGTTGCGCTGATGAGAAGGGCGCAGATGAAGAAAATACCGAATCCCCAGAGGGGGTGCGTGCGGTTTATCCGGTTTTTGTCTGTTTCGGTCATTGCCTGTCACGCCGTGTATTCATGATGAGCCGCACCACTCTTGAATTTCAAAACCAGACGAACTCCGCCACTTA
>SCPW01000434.1 GCA_004298605.1 Gallionella sp. | reverse complement strand
GCCGGATCAAACAAACTGAGCAATTTTGCAGGGCGGGCGCAGCCCGCGCGGACGATTTGGTGGGCTGCGCCCGGCTTACAAAAATTATTGATATTTCTATCGCAAGCCCGCATAAGGCGCTACACTTTTTTCAAGAATTCCGGTTTCAGCCGCAGGCCTTTGATCTTGTCGGAATTGCCCTCGACCGCTTCATCGCCTTCACCGATGCGGATATTCTTGATAACCGTGCCTCTTTTCAGTGTGGCGGACGAACCTTTCACCTTCAAATCCTTGATGATCTGAACCGAATCGCCGTCTTTGAGCACGTTGCCGTTACTGTCTTTTACGTCCATTATTTTTCCCTCTAAAACGTCTTGATAGTGTTGTTAAATTACGTTTTTTCCACCCTTCCAGTTCCACCATTTCAACAGCTCCGGATCACGCACAGAATTGCTGGCGTAGTAGGCGGCACGCCGGAACACATACAACACACAGCGATCAATGTGCGTTCCACGAAGCGCGCAAAGCTTTTGGTACATCTGCCCGGGGTCTGAACCGCGAAGCTGAGAGGCACGATCATACCCAAGATCGGTCATATCCTTCGCAAGACTCGGCTCCACTCCAGGAATATTCTGAAGCTCTTCCGGTGCCAGGTTACGTTTTGCCTTGATTGAGGGAACGCCGATTTAATCCGTTCGCTCTGAGCCTGTCGAACCATGGCCGGATTAAATATATAACAATCAATCTGTTAAGACAGCTCTTCGGCAAGCTCGGGGCGAGCGGATGATTTAATCTGCGTTTCCCCAATCTTACTGTGTCACAAAGCGCTGAAGGGCGCATTGCGGCGTTAAAATCGTGCTCAAAATGCGGGGTCGCGTAGCGATAAACCCTATGTAAACTCCACTTTTTGCGAGTTGGGCGACAATGGCATCGCCCATCCCTGCCTGACCCACTTCGCCCGATTTTGCCTTGCACTGCATCCCTTGATCGCTTTGTGACACAGTAAGATTAACCCAACACCATTTTCTTCAACTGATACAGCATCTCCAACGCTTCCCTCGGGCTCAGCTCATCCGGCTGCACCTCGCGCAGTGCTGCAAGTAGCGGGTGCTCTTCCGGTTCCGGCATCTCCGGTTTTCTGTCGAATAAATCACCCTGCGGGCTTTGCGCGGCGCTGTTCTGTTCCAGCGCACGCAGTTGCTTTTTCGCGCTGCGGATGACGCTGTAAGGTACACCGGCCAGTGCGGCGACTTGCAGGCCATAGCTCTGGCTGGCCGCGCCTTCGTTGACGCTGTGCAGGAACACGATGCTGTGCTGGTGTTCGATGGCGGCGAGGTGGACGTTGGCGAGTTGGGCGAATTCTTCGGCCAGCCGCGTGAGTTCGAAATAGTGGGTGGCGAACAGGGTGTAGCTGCGGTTCTTTTTCAGCAGGTGGCGCGCGATGGCGTAGGCCAGCGCGAGGCCGTCGAAGGTGGAGGTGCCGCGCCCGATTTCGTCCACCAGCACCAGGCTTTTTTCGGTGGCGTTGTGCAGGATGTTGGCGGCCTCGGTCATTTCGACCATGAAGGTGGAGCGCCCGCTGGCGAGGTCATCCGAGGCGCCGATGCGGGTGAATATCCGGTCGATCTCGCCGAGCACGGCTTGCTGCGCCGGGACGAAACAGCCGACATGCGCGAGCAGCGCGATGATGGCGACCTGGCGCATGTAGGTGGATTTACCGCCCATGTTCGGGCCGGTGATCAGCAACATGCGGCGCGACTCGCCGAGCATGGTGTCGTTCGGCGTGAAACGTTCTACCTGCGCTTCCACCACCGGATGGCGGCCTTGCGCGATGTTGACCCGCGCGTCGTCGGAAAATTGCGGCGCGCTGAAATTCAGCGTGGCGGCACGTTCGGCGAAAGTGGCGAGCACGTCCAGTTCGGCGATGGCGGCGGCGATGCGTTGCAGTTGCGGGATGAACGGGGCTAACTGGTCGAGCAGTTGTTCGTAGAGGAATTTTTCGCGCGCCAGCGCGCGCTCGTTGGCGGACAAGGCTTTATCTTCGAAGGTTTTCAGTTCCGGCGTGATGTAGCGTTCGGCGTTTTTCAGCGTCTGGCGGCGGCGGTAGTCGTCCGGCACGTTGGCGCTTTGCGCGTGCGTCACTTCGATGTAGAAGCCATGTACGCGGTTGTATTCGACTTTCAGATTGGCGATGCCGGTGCGGCTCTTCTCGCGCGCTTCCAGCGCGAGCAGGAAATCGCCGCAGTTGTTCTGGATGCCGCGCAGTTCGTCGAGTTCGGCATCGAAGCCGCAGGCGATCACGCCACCTTCACGCAGGATGGAGGAAGGTTCCGGTTTCAGCGAGTTTTGCAGGATAGCGACGAGCTGCGTCTCGGCTTGCAGCGCGTCAGCCAGCGTTTGCAGCAGCGAAGTGTAGGGTGGGCACGTTTCTGTGCCCACGCTGCGGAGTGCGGCGTGCAATTGCGGCAGTTGCAATAATGTATCGCGCAGACCGGACAGGTCGCGCGGGCGGGCGCTGCGCAGCGCGATGCGCGCGGTGATGCGTTCCACATCGACGCAGGGTTTGAGCTGGTCGTGGATGGCGCGATGCTGCTCTCCCAGCTTGTCTACCGCATCCAGCCTGGCGCGCAGCACATTCCGGTCGCGCAGCGGATGGTTCAGACAGTGGTGCAGCAGGCGGCTGCCCATGTTGTTGGCGCAGGTGTCGAGCAGCGACAACAGGGTGGGGGCGGGTTCGCCGCGCAGGGTCTGGGTGATTTCCAGGTTGCGCCGGGTGCTGGCGTCCATGCGCACGTAGCGGTCCGCGCTGTATACCTGCAAACTGCGGATGTGGCTGATGGCTTGCCCTTGCGTGAGCTTGGCGTAACCGAGCAACGCACCGGCCGCTTGCAATCCCACGCCGAAATTATCGCAACCGAACCCGGCCAGATCGAGCGTGGCGAATTGCTGGCACAGCGCGCGCCGCGCCGTGTCGAGTTCGAAATGCCAGTCGGGCAGCGTCTTGAGCGCCGCATGGATATTGGCCTGCAAACTAGCGTTTTCGGCGTGCAGGATTTCGGAAGGTTGCAGGCGTTCCAGTTCGGCGGGCAGGTTGTCGGCGGAGGTTTCGCACACAAAAAATTGTCCCGATGCCAGATTCAGCCAGGCCAGCCCCAGTTTGCCGCCGCGTTCGTGCAGCGCCAGCAGCAGGCTGTCGCGCTTCTCTTCCAGCAGCGCGGAATCGGTGACCGTACCGGGCGTGACGATGCGCACCACCTTGCGCTCCACCGGGCCTTTGCTGGTGGCGGGGTCGCCGATTTGCTCGCAGATCGCCACCGATACACCGAGCTTGACCAGCCGCGCCAGATATTGCTCGGCGGCGTGATACGGCACGCCCGCCATTTTGATCGGCTGGCCGTTGGATGAACCGCGCTGGGTCAGGGTGATGTCGAGCAGCTTGGCGGCACGTTCCGCATCCGCAAAGAACAGCTCGTAAAAATCGCCCATGCGGTAGAACAACAGCATGTCCGGGTGTTCCGCCTTGATGCGCAGATATTGCTGCATCATTGGCGTATGGTTTAACTCTTTGATTTCTTTATTCACTTTGTCTAATTGTCTAACGGTTGTCTAATATTCTTGCCAGTTTTGGTCCTTCGGCCTGCGGTGTTTCGCGCAGGCGGATGTATCGGTCAGTCATGGCTTCACTGGTATGGCCTGCCAAAGTTTGCGGGTTAAATCCTTGCTGTTTTGCATCTGTGAGCGATTTGGCGCGCAGATCGTGAATGTGTGCGTCTGATACCCCAGCCTTCTCGCAAGCACGGCTCCACTGGATTTTTGTGGTCGAATAATCCGGCGCTTTCCCTCTGCGGTTGTGCAGCAGTGTAAGGGCGCGCAGATTACCATGAAGGGTGCGCGCTCGTTCTACGGTAGCGCGCAGATCAGGCGACCAGCCAACCACCAGGCGCGCATTTGTTTTTTGCTGGGTGAATGCTATCCCCTCCGGTGTGAGGTCGGCATAGCGAATGCTCAGTACGTCGCCAATGCGCTGGCCGGTGAGATAGAGCAAATCCATGATGACTTGCAATCTCGGCGGCGCAACGGCATAGATGGCGGCATATTCCGCATCAGTGATGTATCGGGTGCGCTTGGCCTCGTCGTGGCGTTTGATTCCAACGCAGGGGTTGGACTCGCACAGTTGCCACTCGACCGCGTATTGGAACACGATGCGCAACACGGACAGTACGCGGTTTGCCATATTGGGTGTATCAGCCAGGTGCAGCTTGATAGCGGCGACATGTTTTGACTTCACCTGCTCGGGGGTGAAGTCGGCCATAAATTTTTTGAGTTTCTCGCCAGCGATGCGGTATTGCGATTGTGTGTTAGTGGCGAGTTTTGGGGAGTGATGAGCCAGCACACGATCAATCAATTCGGGCATCGACCCGCTGCTGTGTGTTTGTGTGCGCCTGGCATATTCTGCCAAGGCCTCAGGCAGTGTGGCGGCAAGCTTTTCCCACTTGCCGCGCTTGACCAGCCAGAATGCGCCATGCTTGTGATAGACACATGGAGGCAGGTGTTTGTCAGTTGTGCGGCGGCGGCTCATGTCAGGTGAAGGCGTGGTTCATTGTGTTCGATTTTAGCACCATACCCCCCGAGCACAGCTTCAACAGATGTGCGCATAACTACCAGCGACTTGTCGCGCCGACGTCTGTATGGAATGCCGAGCGCATCCAGTTCGCGTGCTTGGGCATCGCTCTGGATGCGCTCGG
>SCPW01000433.1 GCA_004298605.1 Gallionella sp. | reverse complement strand
CAAAATTTTATCAGGCGCGCTGGGCTGGTCGGTATGGCCGGGCCGGTGCTGATCGTGATGGTTCTGGCGATGATGGTGCTGCCGCTGCCGCCCTTCCTGCTGGACATCCTGTTCACTTTCAACATCGCGATTTCTGTCATGGTGCTGCTGGTCAGCATGAATACGACCAAGGCGCTGGATTTTGCGGTGTTTCCCACCGTGCTGCTGATTACCACTTTGCTGCGGCTGTCGCTGAACGTGGCCTCCACCCGGGTCGTGCTGCTGGAGGGGCATACGGGGCCGGATGCGGCCGGCAAGGTGATCGAATCGTTCGGCCATTTTCTGGTGGGCGGCAATTACGCCGTCGGCATCGTGGTGTTCGCGATTCTGGTGGTCATCAACTTTGTGGTGATTACCAAAGGCGCCGGGCGCATCGCCGAAGTGGGCGCGCGCTTTACTCTGGATGCGATGCCCGGCAAGCAGATGGCAATCGACGCCGACCTGAACGCGGGGCTGATCGGTGAGGATGCGGCGCGCAAACGCCGCGCCGAGATTGCGCAGGAAGCGGATTTCTACGGCGCGATGGACGGCGCCAGCAAGTTTGTGCGCGGCGATGCGGTGGCGGGCATCATCATTCTGCTGATCAACATCATCGGCGGTTTGATTGTCGGCGTGTTGCAGCACAATCTCGATATCGCCACTGCCGCCAGATACTACACCTTGCTGACGATCGGCGACGGGCTGGTGGCGCAGATTCCCGCACTGGTGATTTCGACCGCCGCAGGCCTGGTGGTAAGCCGCGTGGCCAGCGAACAGAACATCGGCCAGCAACTGGCCGGGCAGTTGTTCAAACAACCGCAAGTCATCATGCTGACCGCCGCGATCATAGGCGCGATGGGCCTGATTCCCGGGATGCCGCACTTCGCCTTTCTGCTGCTGGCCGGCGCGCTGGGGTGGCTGGCTTATTACCTGTCGCAAAAGAGCGAACAAGCGGCCGAGCTGGAACAGGCTGCCGCCGCCGTGACACCGGTTGTTACCGAAGCGCCCGAGGCGGGCTGGGAGGATGTCGCGCAAGTGGACGTGCTGGGGCTGGAGGTCGGTTACCGCCTGATCTCGCTGGTGGACAAGGCGCAGGACGGCGACTTGTTGCGCCGCATCAAGGGCATCCGCAAAAAATTCACCCAGGACATCGGTTTCCTGCCCCCGGCGGTGCATATCCGCGACAATCTGGACTTGCGCCCGAACGGCTACCGCATCACCCTCAAGGGCGTGGATATCGGCAGCGGCGAGGCGTATCCCAACCTGCTTCTCGCCATCAACCCGGGCAACGTGGCGGGCGAACTGGCCGGCATGCAAACGCGCGATCCGGCCTTCGGCCTGCCCGCGGTATGGATCGAACCGGTGTTGCGCGATCAGGCGCAGGCCATGGGTTACACAGTGGTCGATCCCGGTACGGTCGTGGCGACCCACCTGAGCCATCTGCTCGGTACGCGCGCCGCAGAATTGCTCGGGCGGCAAGAGGTGCAGCAGTTGCTCGACCATCTCGGCAAGGTTTCGCCCAAGCTGGTGGAAGACCTGGTGCCCAAGACGCTGCCGCTGGGCACGGTTCAGAAAGTGCTGCAAAACCTGCTGGACGAAGGGATGCACATCCGCGATATGCGCACCATCGTGGAAACTCTGGCGGAAAATGCGCCGCGCACCCAGGATCCCTACCAGCTCACGGTGCTGGTGCGCGTCGCGCTCGGCCCGGCCATCGTGCAGCAGTTCTACCAATCCGCGCAGGAATTGCAGGTGATCGGCATGGACAAGGAGCTGGAATATATCTTGATACAGGCAATGCAATCGAGCCAGAACGGCATCGGCATCGAGCCGGGGTTGGCCGATACGGTGCTGCGCGAGACCCGCGCCGCCGCCGAGATGCAGGAGCAAATGGGCTTGCCGACCGTGATGCTGGTGCCGACGCAATTGCGCGACTTGCTGGCGCGCTTCCTGAAGCGCGCGGTGCCGGGCGTCAGGGTGATTTCGCACGATGAAGTACCGGACTTCAAAACGATCCGGGTGACCGCAATGGTAGGAGGCAGAGCATGAACATCAGAAAATTTATCGCCCCGACATCACGTCAGGCGTTACGGGATATTCGCAACGAACTGGGCGATGAGGCGGTGATCCTGTCCAACCGCACGGTGGGCGAGGGGGTGGAAATTATCGCCCTGGCGAATGAGGAGGTCGCGCGGTTAACCGATCCGGGGGCGGGTGGCAGGGAGCCGAGGGCGGGGAGCGGGAAGGCAGATGTTCGGAGAGAAACACTGAGCCCCCAGCCCTCGTCATCCGCCGAGAACGATATTCTCGTCGAGATCAAGTCCATGCAGGGCATGTTGCAGCAGCAGCTCGCCACACTGTCCTGGACGGGGATGCAGCAGCGCGATCCGCAGCGTGCGGGTTTGCTGCGCAGGATGCTGAATTCCGGTTTCAGCGCGCTGCTGGCGCGCCAGTTGCTGGACAAGATGCCCGCCGGAAGCGCGCGGGGGGAGCAGTGGGTCAAGCAGGTATTGAAACACAATCTGCGCGTGGCGGGCGAGGCGGACGACATCGTCGCCAAAGGCGGCGTGTATGCGCTGATCGGGCCGACCGGCGTCGGGAAAACCACGACGACGGCCAAGCTGGCGGCGCGCGCGGTGGTGCGTTACGGCGCGGACAAGGTGGCGTTGCTGACGACAGACAGCTACCGGATCGGGGCTTACGAGCAACTCAGGATTTACGGCAGGATTCTCGGTGTGGCGGTGCATGCGGTGAAGGATGCCGACGACTTGCGCCTGACCCTTTCCGCGTTGCGCCACAAACATCTGGTGCTGATCGACACCGTGGGCATGGGGCAGCGCGATGAACGCGTGGGCGATCAGAACGAGATGTTCGGGATGGCCGGTGTGAAGAGCCTGCTGTTGTTGAACGCCGCCAGCAGCGGCGATACCCTGGAAGACGTGGTGCGGATGTATCACAGCGACAAGGTTGTCGGCTGCATCACTACCAAGCTGGACGAAGCGGTTAACCCCGGTGCGGTGCTGGACGTGGCGGTGCGCCACCGCCTGGTGATGCACTACATGGCCAACGGCCAGCGCGTGCCGGAAGATTTGCACCCCGCCAGCACGGATTACATGCTGCACCGCGCATTCAAGGCGGCGGAAGAAAAAACCCCGTTCACTTTGCATGAACTGGATTTCCCGGTGCTGATGGCCGCGGAAGGGTCGCCGCGCAGCAGCGGGGCGCCCACCGGCGCACTCCTTGCGGATGCTGCGGAAGAACCAACGCATACCCCGGTAAAAAACGCCCCGAGCATGGAGGCGTCCTATGCGCCCTGACAGCGGAGTGGACCAGGCCGAAGGGCTGCGCAGGTTGCTGGTGCGGGCGCGACACGGTGAGGCGGAGCCTTTTTGTGCGGGAGTGCCCGCATCGCACCTCCTCACGCAATCGGCTGGCTACGCCAGTAACGTGTCGGAGGTGCGCAACCAAACACAGGTGATCGCTATAGTGGCCGGCAAACCCGGTGTGGGGCGCACCAGCGCGACCATCAATCTTGCCGCCGCACTGGCGAGTTCCGGAAAGGATGTGCTGGTGCTGGATGAAAATCCTGCGCCCAATAATTTGCAGGGCCGCCTGGGGTTGTTTGCCCGATATGATTTACTGGATGTCGCACAAGGGAAATGCACGCCGCGCGAAGCGGTGCTGGCCGCCAAGGGGTTTTCTGTGTTGCCCGCCGCGCGTGCGATGTGCGCCTTGGTGCAGATGAAGCGGATCGAGCGGCAACGCTTGGAAAACGCGCTAGCCGGAATAAGCAGTGAGGTAGATGTGATGCTGGTAGATGCGGCGATGCCTGTCCTGGGCCGGGCCGAAAGGCTGGCTGCCGTTTCACCGGGTCTGGCAAGCGGCGCCGCGTTGCTGGTGGTGGTGGACGTCACCGCCAGCGGCATCACCGAAAGCTACGCCTTGATCAAGCGGCTGGCGCTGGAAAATGCGCGCCTGCATTTCAAGATATTGGTGAATAAAGCCGTCGGCGGGCAGGCGGCAATGACGGTGTTCGACAACATGGAAAAAGTGGCGCGGCGCAATCTCGCCGCACGCCTGGAATATCTGGGCTACATACCCCGTGACGACAGGCTGAAGCGCGCCACGCAGTTGGGCAGACCGGTAGTCGAGGCTTTCCCGGCGGCAGTTTCGGCGCGGGCTTACCTGGAACTGCCGCAGAAATTATTGCGTCCGCCGGCGCGGCAGGATGAGGCGGGGGGCGGCGCGCGCGCCATCACCCAAAGCCTGATGGGGCAGACGCCGCAACCGCTACGCCAGCACAGCAGAGAAATGCCGCACGTTGTAAACTAGCGGGCATGTATAACGCATCAGGATTAAACGACAAAGACCAATGCCTGCGGGAATATGCCCAGCTTGTGAAGCGCATCGCGCATCAGATGATGGCCAGGCTGCCCTACAGCGTTCAGATTGATGACATCATCCAGGCCGGCATGATGGGCCTGCTCGATGCGGCGAGCCGCTACAACGAGTTTCACGGGGCGCAGTTCGAGACCTACGCGTCGCAGCGCATCCGCGGCGCGATGCTGGACGAGCTGCGCGAAGCGGATTGGCTGCCGCGCAGCCTGCGCCGCGACATGCGGCGCATCGAAGCGGCGGTCAGCCGCCTGCAGCAGCGGCTGGGGCGACCGCCGAACGAGACAGAAATCGCCAAAGAGCTGGAGGTGCCCCTCGCCGAATACCAGCAGATGCTGCAGGAGTCGCGCGGCGCGCAGTTGGTGTATTACGAGGATTTTCACGACGAAGATAACGGCGATTTTTTCGAGCGGTTCGAGTCCGGCAGCGATACCGACCCGATGGATCTGCTGGAGGACGAACGCTTCAGGGCGGAATTGATCCGCGCGATCGAAAACCTGCCCGAACGCGAGCGGATGCTGATGGGCATGATTTACGAGCAGGAGATGAATCTGCGCGAAATCGGCGAAGTGCTGGGCGTGAGCGAATCGCGCGTTTCGCAGTTGCACAGCCAGGCGGTGGCGCGCTTGCGCAGTTGGATGAAAGGCTACTGATGGACAAACTGACGCTGCTGGGTCTGGTGATCGGCCTGACCGGAATCCTGTCCGGGCAGTTGCTGGGGGGCGGCGATCTTTCCATCCTGTTTCAGGGCGCGGCGTTCCTGATCGTGTTCGGCGGCACGCTCGGTGCGGTGATGGTGCAGTGCCCGGCCAACGTATTCGTCACGGCGATCAGGATGGGGCGCTGGGCGTTCGTGACGCCGGAGCCGCCCGGTCGTGAGCTTATCAGGCAACTGACCGGATGGAGCGTGCTGGCACGCAAGGAAGGGATACTGGCACTGGAAGGGCGCATGGCCACCGTGACCGACCCTTTCCTGAAGAAAGGGCTGCAACTCCTGGTGGATGGCAGCAGCGCCGAAAAAATCCGCGAAGTGCTGGAAGTGGACATCCATTCCTGGGAACAGTTGCGCTGGCAGTCGGCGCGCGTATGGGAAGCGGCTGCCGGGTACTCTCCCACCATCGGCATCATCGGCGCGGTATTGGGTCTGATGCACGTCATGCAGAACCTCAACGAGCCGGGCAAATTGGGCGGCGGCATCGCCGTGGCGTTCGTCGCGACGGTTTACGGCGTGGCCCTGGCGAACCTGCTGTTCCTGCCGGTTGCGAACAAGCTGAAATCCATCATCATGCAACACACCCACATACGCGAAATGATCGTG
>SCPW01000432.1 GCA_004298605.1 Gallionella sp. | reverse complement strand
ACCCGGCGTGGGCGAAGCAGAAACACCTGGTGAACTCCGGCAAGTCCTGGATCAAGGTCAACCTGTCCGAGGTCAGCGTGTTCACCTACCCCGAACAACCGGACATGGCGGTCGTCAATTTCGAACAGGACTACACCAGCAGCAACCTGTCGAACCGCATGAAAAAACGCCAATACTGGATCAAGCAAAACAACCGTTGGCAAATCGTTTATGAAGGAGCCGCCTGATATGAAACACCTGTTTACCGCGCTGTTCGCAGTGTTGCTGTGCTGCGTAATGCAATCTTCCCATTCCTCAACTCAAGGCAAAAAAACCATGGTCAAACTGCACACCAATCACGGCACCATCACACTGCAACTGGATGCTGAAAAAGCCCCGAATACCGTGAAGAATTTTCTGGAATACGTGAATAGCGGCTTTTACGATAACACCATTTTCCATCGCGTAATGGACGGCTTCATGATCCAGGGCGGCGGCTTCGAGCACGGCATGAAGCAAAAGAAA
This sequence comes from Gallionella sp., assembly GCA_004298605.1. GTDB lineage: Bacteria > Pseudomonadota > Gammaproteobacteria > Burkholderiales > Gallionellaceae > Gallionella. The sequence continues at coordinate 6,702 of SCPW01000432.1, read as the reverse complement.
ACGAATGCGCCGATCAAGAATGAGGCCGCCAACAGGTTGACCAACGACACTTACACCATCGCGATGGCGCGCACCTCCGACCCGCATTCCGCCAGCGCGCAATTTTTTATCAACGTCAACGACAATCATTTCCTCAACTATCCCGGGCAGGATGGGTGGGGATATTGCGTGTTCGGAAAAGTGGTGGAAGGCGCCAAAGTGGTGGATGCGATCGCCAAGGTCAGAACCGGTTTCAACGCCGGGCATCAGGACGTGCCCGAAGAGGATGTCAAGATCACCAAAGCGGAAGTGGTGAAATAAGGATCGAGGATCGGGGATTGAGGATCGAGGCAAAACCACTGCGTTCCTTAACTTAATCCTCGTTCCCCAATCCTCTTTCCTGCAATGCCGCACACCCTGTTCATCTCCGACCTGCATCTCAGTGCCGAACAGCCACACAGCATGGCGATGTTTCAGCATTTCATCGCCACGCTCGCGCCGCAGGCCGAAGCCATCTACATCCTGGGCGACCTGTTCGAATACTGGGCGGGCGACGACGATCTGCATGACCCGTGCCATGACCAAGTGGTTGCCGCGTTGCGCGGCCTCGCGCGGCACGGCACCCGGGTTTATCTGATGCACGGCAACCGCGACCTGTTGATGGGGCAGGCATTGGCTCATGCCTGCCACGCCACGCTGCTGGACGACCCGGCGCCGATAGCCTTATACGGCATGCCGACGCTGCTCAGCCACGGCGACACGCTTTGCACCGGCGATGCCGAATATCAACGCTACCGCGCCCAAGTGCATGACGCGGATTTTCAGCGGCAGTTTCTCGCCAAACCGTTGGCGGAGCGCAAAGCTTACATCGCACAACTGCGCTCGCGCAGCATGGCGGAAAAACAAGGCAAAGACAGCGCGATCATGGACGTGAACGATGCCGCGGTTGCCGCGCTGTTGCGCGAACATGCCTATCCGCGCCTGATTCACGGCCACACCCACCGGCCAGGCCGCCACGAACATTTGGTGGACGGGCATCTCTGTGAACGCTGGGTGCTGGGAGACTGGCATCAGCAGGGCTCGGCATTGCGCTGCGATGCGCGGGGATGCAGCACTATCGGTTTTTGATTTTCCGACCCTACCGTGCGACGTGGACGCTCGGGTGCAATTTCCGCCACTTCCAGGGCGGGGTTGGATCGCTCATCGCCCACAAGCCGCGCGGCGCTTGCCGGGCTTCTTTCTGCAATGCGATCAGCGCGCGATTGCTGTGGAAATGCGAATACTCCCACGCCATGCCGCGGCGGATCTGTTCGGCATTCACATCCATGCCATCAACGCTGATATGCGCGACCATGCGCCCGTATTTATCCACTGCCCGGCTGACCACTTTCACCGTTTTACCCAGCACCATGCCGGACAGCGAGCGTTTTGCGGTTTCGCCGAAGGGCTGCGCTTTCTCCGGCGCGTCAATTTCCGCGAGCCGGATTTTTACCGGGTCGCCCTGCCGCTGCACCAGCACCGTATCGCCATCCAGCACGACGACCACCTTGGCGGTAAATTCTGCGCCAGCCGCCAATTGGCTTGCACCGAGCAACACCATGCCAAGCAAAAAACGAAAAATCTTCACGCCAGGACGCTTTTTATGATCGCCATGCACAGCAGCGCATAACCGGCTGCCAGCAGGTCATCGAACATCACCCCCAAACCGCCGTGCCAGTTGCTATCGAAATAGCGTATCGGCTGCGGCTTGACGATGTCGAAAAAACGGAACAGCGCAAATGCCAGCAGCGACCAATGCCAGCCTGGCGGAGTAAAGAACAGCACCAGCAGGAAGGCGACGATTTCATCCCAGACAATACCGCTGTAATCTGCCGTGCCCAATGCCTTGCCGGTAATGTCGCACACCAGCACGCCGATGGAAAACGCCCAGATCAGTACGAATATGAACATCGCATCCGACAGGCGCGGCGCGAGATACCAATACATCGGAAAAGCGACCAACGTGCCGAACGTGCCGGGCGCTTTGCGCGCCAGGCCGCTGCCGAAGCCGAACGCCAGCAGATGGGCGGGGTGGCTGAACAGAAACCGCCAACCGGGTTTGACGCGCAACTCAGCGGAAGTGGTCATAACCGCAAGCCCCAACATTGATTGGATCCCCGACCGGATCAAGCACGAGACAGCCGCGCCCCGCAACAATCTCCCCGATGCGGGCCAGCGGCAATTCGAGTTGGGCCGCGATGCGCAGCACTTCCGCATGGCGCGCGGCAGGCGCGGTGAAGCACAGCTCATAGTCATCGCCGCCCGCCAACGCGCATTGGATGCCGAGCGGCTGAACATAATTGCGGCTCACCGATAACGAAACCGGCAGCGCCATAAAATCGAGCCGCGCACCGGCCTCCGAGGCATCCAGAATATGGCCGAGATCGGCCAGCAAACCGTCAGAAATATCGATCGCGCTGCTGGCGACGCCGTGCAACGCCAGCCCCAGCGCAACGCGTGGCTGCGGTTGGAGCAAGGCCGTTTCGCAGGCGGCGAATTCATCCGCGCCCAATTTGATATTACCCCGCAAATGCGCCAGCGCCAGCGCGGCATCGCCCAATCGCCCGGACACCCAGATTTCATCGCCGGGCCGCGCGCCGCTGCGGCGCAATGCCTGCTGCGCGGGCACTTCGCCAAATATCGTCACGCACAGATTGAGCGGCCCGCGCGTAGTGTCGCCGCCGACCAGATCAACGCCATATTGCCCCGCCAAGGCAAAAAAACCCGCGCTGAATTGCTCCAGCCAGGCTTCATCGGCATCGGGCAACGCAATCGCCAGCGTCGCCCAGCGCGGCACAGCGCCCATCGCCGCCATGTCGGACAGGTTCACCGCCAGCGTTTTATGCCCCAGCAAAAATGGATCAGTATCGGGAAAAAAGTGCGTGCCGCTCACCAGCATATCGCTGGATACTGCCAGCACATTGCCTTCGCCAACTTGCAGCAGCGCGGCATCATCGCCCACGCCAAGCAGCGCACCCGGCGCGGGGCGCGTGAAATAGCGGCGGATCAGGTCGAATTCGGACATGCGGGGTTATTCCAATTTCAAAGGTCGCGAGCTACGTAGGGGCGCGATTTATCGCGCCCTTTTTCTGTGTGACACACCAATAGATCAGGGCGCGATAAATCGCGCCCCTACGATGTACGTTTAGCGAATTCCAGCGCGCGCAGTTGCGGTGCGAGCTTGTCCAGCACGCCGTTGACATACTTGTGGCCGTCGGTGCCACCGAATGTTTTGGCCAGTTCGACGGCTTCGTTGATAACGACTTTGTAAGGCACTTCGAGGTTTTGCGACAATTCAAATGCACCCAGCAACAACACGGCGAATTCCACCGGGCTGAGCTCCATGAGCGGGCGGTCGAGATGCGGCGCGAGCAATGCCTCAATATCTGCGTGCTGGTTCAATGCGCCACGCAGCAATTTTGAAAATAATTTCTTGTCGTAACGGCCCAGATTTTTTTCGGCATGAATCTGTGCTTCGATTTGCTCATCTTCGCCCGCCGTGACGCGCCACTGGTAAACACCTTGCAAAGCAAGTTCGCGGGCGCGGTGGCGCGGGCTTTTATTCGGGGCTTGTTTCGCTTCGATCACACCCTCGTTGGTATTCATGGCAACACCCGCAACAAGTTGGCCATCTCGATAGCTACCAGCGCGGCTTCGGCGCCCTTGATGTGCATGCGCCCGATCGCCTGTTCATCGGTATCGGTGGTGAGAATCGCATTGGCGATCGGCACACCACAGGCAAGCTGCACTTCATTGACACAGCGCGCCGATTCATTCGCCACCACTTCAAAGTGGTAGGTATCGCCGCGTATTACCGCGCCCAGCGCGATCAGTGCGTCAAATTTTTCGCTCTCCGCCATATGCAACAGCACCAGCGGAATTTCCAGCGCGCCCGGCACGGTCGCCAGCGTGATGTCATTTTCGGCCACACCCTGCTCAAGCAGTTTGGCGCAGCACTCGCCGAGCAAGCCTTCGCACACGTCGAGATTAAAACGGCTTTGCACAATGCCGATGTGCAGTCCTTTGCCGTTCAGGTTTTTTTCGATTTCTTTCATTATTTCAATCCCTTCTATTTTTCAAATTCTGTTGTAGGGGCGCTAACCCACCCCCATCCCAACCTTCCCCCTGAAGGGGAAGGAACGATTGCCCATCACCTTTCAAGGGGGAGAGCGTAGCGAGGGGGCAATTGGGAGGGGGATGGGTTCCTATCGCGCCCTGCTCTGAGAAGGGCGCGATGAATCGCGCCCCTACAATTTAAATGACGAATTATTCGTGTTGCGCATAACCCACCACCTCCAAGCCGAACCCGGCCATGCTCGGCAGCTTGCGCGGGGTAGCCAGCAAGCGCATTTTGCCTACGCCCAGATCGCGCAGTATTTGCGCGCCGACGCCGTAGCTGCGCGGATCCCATTGCGCGGCGTGATGCGTTTCCGGTTGCGCCGTGGCGCGCGCCAGCAAGTCCTGCGAAGTTTCGTTGCGGTGCAGCAGCACCATCACGCCGCAGGGTGACCGGGAAATTTTTTGTAGCGCCTCATGCACGCTGGTGGAATGCGGGAAGCTGGTCTGTTCCAGAAAATCCATCACCGACAGCGGTTCGTGTACGCGCACCAGCGTCTCGGCATCCGGGCTTATTGTGCCCTTCACCAAGGCCAAATGGACGCGCTGCGTGGTCTTGTCCAGATAGGTCGCCAATTCGAATGCGCCGTAAGCGGTTTGCACCTCGCGCCGCGCAACGCGCTCGACCAGCTTCTCGTGCTGGCTGCGGTGTTCGATCAGATCGGCAATCGTGCCGATCTTGAGTTGGTGTTGTTTGGCGAACCCGATCAGATCCGGCAGGCGCGCCATTTCGCCGTCGTCTTTGAGAATTTCGCAAATGACCGATGCCGGGGTCAATCCCGCCAATTGCGCCAGATCGCAACCGGCTTCGGTATGCCCGGCACGCACCAGCACACCGCCATTTTGCGCGCGCAACGGGAAGATATGACCGGGCTGCACGATGTCGCCGGGCTTGGCGTTTTTGTCGGCGGCCACCTGTACGGTGCGCGCGCGATCCGCCGCCGAAATGCCGGTCGTCACGCCGCTCGCCGCCTCGATCGACATAGTGAAATTGGTCGCCAACGACAAGCCGTTTTCGCGCACCATCAACGGCAAATCGATCTGCCTGCAATGCGCTTCGGTGAGCGTCAGGCAAATCAGCCCGCGGCCATACTTGGCCATGAAATTGATTTTCTCCGGCGTAACAAATTCGGCGGCAAACACCAGATCGCCCTCGTTCTCGCGATCCTCCTCATCCACCAGCACCACCATCCGCCCGGCACGGATTTCGGCGATGATGTCTTGTATCGGTGCAATGTCGGTCATTCTCAACTATCCTGAAAAACAGCAGCCGCGATTCTACCATTTCGGCATATTGGCTCCGGCGGAAAGATGGCGCAGGGCGCAATAACCGGCGGGCGTTGCACCCTACGCCTTCTCCGCCACCATCATCCGCTCCACATAGCGCGCGATCAGGTCGATTTCCAGATTCACTCCGGCACCCGCATGTAACTCATTGAGTGTGGTCACCGCCAGTGTGTGCGGGATCAGGTTGACGCTGAATACCGCGCCGTCCACTTCGTTCACGGTGAGGCTGACGCCGTTGATGGTAATGGAGCCTTTCACCGCGATGTATTTGGCCAGCGCCCGCGGGGCGCGCACGGCCAGTTTCCAGCTTTCGCCGAGGTCGGTGAATGCGGTCACTTCACCCACGCCATCCACATGGCCGCTGACCAGATGTCCGCCGAGGCGGTCGGACAAGCGCAGCGCTTTTTCCAGATTGACGCGCGCGCCCTGCCGCTCAAGGCCGACGGTGCAATTTAAGGTCTCGTGCGACACGTCTACGGTGAATGCATTGCCGTTTTTTTCCACTACGGTCAGGCACACGCCGTTTACCGCGATGCTGTCGCCCAGTTGCACATCGTCCATGCCGAGTTCGTTTGTTGATACGGAAAGGCGCAGCCCGCCATCGCGGTCTTTCGCCTGACTGATACTGCCAACATCGGCAATAATTCCGCTAAACATTTTCCACCCCCACCGTGATGCGCAAATCACTCCCGACCTGCCGCACATCCCGCCATTTGAGATTGATGCGCTGATCCAGGCTGGTCAGTTCGCCCAGTTGCGCCGTGCCGCGTGCCGCATCGCCCAGCAACTGCGGTGCAACATACAGCAATAATTCATCCGCCAGCCCCGCGCGCAGCAATGCGCCGTTCAGGGTGCTGCCCGCTTCCACCAGCACTTCGTTGCAACCGCGATGCGCGAGATCGCGCAGCATCGCGGGCAAATCCACCAGGCCATCGCTGTCCGGCAACAGGCAAACCGATGCGCCGGATTTTTTCAGGGCCGCGATTTTTTCCGCGTCGCGCACGGCGGCATAAATCAACGTGTTCCCACCTTGCAGAATGCGCGCGGTCAGCGGTATGCGCAACCGGCTGTCCAGCACCACGCGCAACGGCTGGCGCGCTGTTTCCACCTCGCGCACGTTCAATCTCGCGTCGTCTGCCAGCACGGTGTTGATACCGGTCAGCACCGCGCAGGAGCGCGCGCGCCAGCGCTGCACATCCAGCCTGGCCGCATCGCCGGTAATCCACTGGCTGATGCCGTTAGCGAGCGCGGTGCGCCCGTCCAGGCTCATGGCGATTTTGC
>SCPW01000431.1 GCA_004298605.1 Gallionella sp. | reverse complement strand
CAGCAACAGTCGTGCCAGGAATTTAAATAATGTTTTATTGGTTATAATTCAATAAGATAGGCTTTGTGTGGCCAAGCGGGTTTGTTTGATGGATGCGCTTGAGAATGGCGTCGGCGCATGGTTCCGCACGAATTTATGCATCAAATTTGGGCATCAACAATTCGGCGCATCGTTTTTTTAAACGCTCAATTCCTTGGCCAAAATAATTGCCTCGGCGATCTCCGACAAACGCTTATTCTTGCCCATCGCCATGCCGCGCATGCGCTTGTAGGCATCCGCTTCGCTATAGCCGTGATCCGCCATCAGAATACCTTTGGCGCGATCCAGCAGTTTGCGTTCGGCAAGCTGGTTCTTGACTTTATTTAGCTCGTCGTGCAAGCGCTTGTGCTCGGCAAAACGGGCGGAGGCCACTTGGATGATGGCGCTCAAATCCTCATCGTGAACCGCGTGCGCCACGTAAGCGCTGATACCGGCGCGCATCGCTTCCCGGATGCTGCGCGGATCATTCTGCGCGTCCAGCACAACCACCGGCACCTCCAGTTTCGCGGGAATCAGGCTGATTTGTTCCGGCGTGCCACGCCCAGATGCATAGGCATCCGCGACGATCACATCGGCCGATGCGGCTTGTATTGATTGTTCGTCGGCTTGTTCCCAAGCCAGCGTCCCGACAATGTCGAACCCGGTCGATTCAAGGCTGGATTTCAACCACGCGGCGCGATCTTTTGCATCGCAAATAATCAGGATTCGTTTCAAGCTGGGTTCCCCCCAATCGGCAGCGGAATATTGCAGGGGCGCGATAAATCGCGCCCCTGCGGCCTGATAGGCAATCCGAGATTAAATTTACGCGCCGTGCGCCAGGCGCGTGGCAGCATTTTTGCTGTATCCGGAATCCCTTCCAATGGCGGCGCTCGCCGCATGTTCAACCGGACCGGACAGATTTTCCTGCGCCCGGGCGCGCAGCACCTCGCCCAAGACGATCAACGCCGGGCTGCCCGCCTCTTTTGCCGCTTCCGGCAAACCCGCGAGCGTGGTGTGAACTTTCCGCGCGTTGGGCAGCGAGGCGCCGCTGACGAGCGCCGCGGGCGTGCTGCCCGGCAGCCCGCGCCGCATCAGGGCGGCGGCGATTTCCGCGGCCTGGCCGGAGGCCATGTACAGCACGGCGGTGTCGGCGGCCAGCACGCTTTGCGCCCAATCGCTGGCGGATTCGTTTTCGCCGATGCGCGGGGTGACGAAAACGACGTTGCGGCTCACGCCGCGCCGGGTGAGCGAGACGCCCAGTTCGGCGGCCGCCGCCAGAGCCGAGGTGATGCCGGGGACGATTTCGTATTCGATGCCCGCGGCTTGCAGGGCGGCGATTTCTTCCTGGGCGCGGCCGAAGATCATCGGGTCGCCGCCTTTGAGGCGCACCACGACGCCATGGCGTTGCGCCGCTTCGACCAGGGCGCGGTTGATGAAGCGCTGGTCGATGGAGAACTGGTGGCAGCGTTTGCCCACGGCGATTATCCGCGCGTTCCGGCCCGCCATCTCCAGCAGTTCCGGCTGCACCAGGGCGTCATGCAGCACCGCGTCGGCCGATGCGAGCAGGCGCGCGCCGCGCAGCGTGATCAGATCCGCCGCGCCGGGGCCCGCGCCGATCAGGTAGACTTTTCCCATTTCA
>SCPW01000430.1 GCA_004298605.1 Gallionella sp. | reverse complement strand
TCTGGCCGGTCAAACAATGGGGCATCCTCCGGCAAGGGGCCGTTACCCGCTTTGAGATGCACGCTCGGCCGCTCGACCAGAATGAGCCGGCAAACCGGTGTCAGCATTGAAATATCGGCTTGTAAAACCTGCTCGCCCCTTACCTCAAGCGCGTTTGCAGGCAGCGATGCAAATGCGGAGAGAACAAACATCCAGAATAGATGCCGGGTGCCGCGAACGATGGTTTGTTGTGTTGCCAGTTTCATGTAAGGAATCCTTGCCGGTTTATTCGAGAGAGCACCAATCCGTTCGCGCTATGCAAAACCAACCCCACCTCAACCCGGCTCGGGAAGGATAGTATAAATCGCATCAATCATGTCTGCCGGGATTCTGTAATCCGCAAGAATTTTGCGCTGTTCGAGGTCGATGGCGAGAATGGAACACTCCGCTACCATTTCCCCTCTCGGCAGGAGCCGTTTGACCCATTCAAGTTTTTCTATCCGCTTTGTTTTCCTCAATCTTGAAAAACCCACGTAAATCACGCCTCCGGCAATATACAGCCCGCGGCACCAGCCCCGCAGCCCGCCATAACCTTTCATGGAAGTGATCTGGATCGTGTCAATAACTTGAAGCGTTCTGGTGTCCGCAATGACAATGGCGCCATCGACAGTCGTAAAAAAAACGCTCTCACCCCCGATGATGCCATCATGGACGCTGATCGGTTTTTTGGGGCCGCTGATGTCAATTCTTTTGCTTGTGTCGGAAAGCATGACGGCATCTTCCTGGGTGCATCGGGTGACCCATGGCTCATTTTCAATCCAGAAAACATAGTTCGGGTGAGCATCATGCGGTCGGGTGGAGTGCCGCTTTCTATAATCCGTGTCCGGCGAAAACCGGTGCCAGGCAGGCTTGCCTTCCGCGTTGAGATATTTGGTGATAGAACCATCATGTTTGTTTAAAACCACCACCATATCCAGGCCGGTGGAGGTTACATAAAGCTCGTCGCCGCGAACGGCCACGGAGTGGATATTGTGAAAGCAAGGGTGGGAAAATATCTTGAGCAAAACCAATGAGGGATATTGGTAAAGGCGGATCTCTGTATCGGTCGACAGCCACAGCTTGTCGCCCTCGACATCGCCGACCGTAAATTCCAGGTTCGGGTCAACATCGGGAAAATTCTCATTTCCCTCATGGATGGAAAGCATCTGCTCCACATCGGATGAATCCGTGTCCAGGCGGAGCAGGCTGGCGCAGCCATAATATTTCCCTTCGCCGAGCTCGAAGCCGTTTTCTCTCAATATGCCACCGGTAACCAACAGCTTTGCGCCCATTGTATTTGCCTATATTCGTTTATCGCAGGCTATGAAAGCCCCTTGTCGACCCAGCGTGCCGTCCATTGCTCCACCTGGCCGCGCCAGGGCTGGGTGGAAAAAGTGTGGTTTGCCTCATGCAGTTTTTCCTGTGTAATTCGCGGTGAAGCGCAGATATTTTTCCATTGGCTATCGTGCGACACAAGATGCTCAAACTCATTTGCAACAAGGTCGTTTCCGCTGAGTATGAATAACGCCTCTCCCCGGAAGCGTTTTAGCCCATCGAGCATCCGTTCGATATAGCCAAGGCTGCCGTGCCGGGGATCCGTGGGCGCGGAGGTGATCGGGCCTGCTCCCGTTACAACACTGCGCGCAGATTTCGATAAATCGCCCGCAGATTTGCCCAGCTCGATTTTACCCGACAGGAATTTTGTCCAGAAGGAACGTTGCATCAATCGCGAAAGATAATAATGCTTGAGCCGGGCGCGGGAAGCGCCGGCTTCGGTGTGTGCCCAGGGGTTGAGCAGGATAAGGCCGCTGACGCGCGCATCGGTGTGCGCGTAGTAGAGCGCCGCCGAGGCGGCATCACACAAGCCCCAGATTGCCACATGGCGCACTTCCGGGACATGTTTGAGAAAGGTGTCGATAGCGGCGCGGATGTCTTCATCTATCGCCTCAAAGTTCCGCATCTCCCCTTCGCTGTCGCCCATGCCGCGATAGTCGAAGCGCATGGAGGCGATGCCTTGTTCTGCCAACTGGCGCGCAAGTAGAGTGAACTGCCGGTGGCTGCCGGCGCGATATTGCGGCCCGCCTACTACGATGAGCACACCCGTTTCGGCTGGCGTCTCCGGCTGGGTGGCGATGCCAATCAACCGGAGGTTAATGCAATTAAAAACAATTGGTTGTTCTGTATATTTCATTTGAATTCGAGAATATATTCTGTTGTCGCTTCTATCAGGCTCGGGCATTCGGTAATTTCCTGCGTCACCCAAAAGGGTTCGCCGGTTACGGTTCGGGTACGCACACTCACGCCGGCAGCCCGCCAGGCATCGACGATGCGCTGGCTGGCCGGGGTCGGGAAATCGCCCTCCTCCGCCCCGGCTTCCAGCCATGCTGCCGGGCACGGCGGGGGCATGTCGGCGAGCTTCAGGCGCGCGAGATCACGGGCCATGGCGGCGCCCAACATGTAGCCGCCCACCTCGATACTTTCTCCGGTTTCCAGTTTGGCGCGCAGATCTTTTGTCACGCTCTGCGCCTGGCTGCCGCCGAGCATTTCGCTTGCGAGCTTGATGCGCAAAAACTGGTTCAAGTACTGCTCGCCATTGACGACAGGTTGCCAAAGCAATAGGCGTTCTACACCGGAAAGCGCACCCGCCAGTTCAACGGCCAGGCTTGCTCCGGTGCGCAGCCCCCACAGGATGGCCGGGCCGGTGGTGTTTGCCGTTAACCACGCATACGCGCGGCGCGCATCGGACAGCCACGTCTCCCACGTGGCGTCGCCAAAATCGCAGGCGCTGTCGCCGCAGCCGGTCAGGTCGACTTGCAGCACGGCGTAGCCTTCAACCGCGAAACGGCGCGCTTGCAGGGCGGCCATATGGCGCGACTTGTGCATTTCTTCCGCGAACGGATGCAGGTAAAGAATGCCGCCTTTCGGCGCGGCGCCAGTGGGATAGAGATGAATGCAGAACAGCGCGCCCTGTTCGCCGGCGAGGAAAAAAGGTTCGATTTCAAAACCGGTTTGCCGCATGGTCAGCTATTCAGCTTGCGCTCCACGAATTTGACCAGGCTACCCAGCGTGGCGAAGGTTTCGGCGCTGATTTCATCGTCGGCCACGATGAAGCCGAAA
>SCPW01000429.1 GCA_004298605.1 Gallionella sp. | reverse complement strand
CAGCGTCTCGCGCACACGATCCGGCGTGGGGCGCAAACCCTGCGCGTCGGGAAAACCGATTATGCGGCTGCGCAACTCGCCGCCGATGATTCTGACCTTGTTTATTTTCCCGCCTCGTTTTTATCTGCTGAAGCTGCCGGTGCGCCGACGATCACCGTCGCCATGGCCTGCGGGTTGATGTGGCGCGCGAACGCATCGCGCACTTGCGCGACGCTCACCTGCTCGACCTTGCGCGTGAAATCGTCCAGATAGGTGAGCGGCAAATCATAGAAGCCGATGACGCTCAGGTAATCCACGATCTTGCGGTTGCTGTCGATGCGCAGCGGGAAGCCGCCGACGATATTCTGCTTGGCGGCCAGCAGTTCTTTCTCGGTCGGCCCTTTGGCGATGAACTCGGCCAGCGTTTTGCGCACCAGTTGCAAGGCTTCATCGGCCTGTTCTTTTTTGGTTTGCAGGCCGATCTGGAACGCGCCGGGCTGCTTGAGCGGGATGAAGTAGCTGTACACGCTGTAAGCCATGCCGCGCTTCTCGCGCACCTCGCCCATCAGGCGCGACACGAAACCGCCCCCGCCCAAGATGTAGTTGCCGACATACAGCGGGAAGTAATCCGGGTCGCCGCGCGACATGCCCGGCGCACCGATCAGAATGTGGCTCTGGCTGGCCGGGTGGGCGATGCGCTGTTCGTTCGCCGGGATTTGCATCGCGACATCGGGCAACGCGGCGGGTGCTGCGGACGAAGGTAATCCCGCCGTCAGTTTTTGCGCGATGGCTTCGGCATCGGCGCGCGACACATCGCCCATGATCGCGACCACCGCCCCCTTGGCCTGGTAGTGCGCCCTGTAAAAATTACTCAGGTCTTGCACGGTAATTTTTTCCACGCTGGCCACTTCACCCGAGGGTGGCAGCGCGTAAGGGTGCGCCCCGTACACCGCTTTCTGGAAAGCCTTGTCGGCGATGCTTTCCGGCTTGGTCTCGGCCTCTTTCAAGGCGGCGATCACGCGGACCTTTTCGCGCGCTAGAACCGCTTCGGAAAACGCCGGTTTTTGCAGCACGCGCGCCATAATGTCCAGCGCCTTATCGCGCACTTCGGCGTTGCTCAGGGTGCGCAACGATTTGCCGGATCTGTCCTGATCGAAGCTGCCGCCAAACACCGCACCGAGGTCAGCCATACCGCGCGCGATGTCATCCTCATTTAGTCCTTCCGCACCCAAATCCAGCAGGTGATGTGCCAAACCCGCCACGCCGGACTTGTCTGCGGTATCAAAACTGCTGCCCGCCGGAACGCTCACCGCCACGTCCAGCATCGGGATATTGTGATCTTCCACGAACAGCACCCGCGCGCCGCTGGCGCTCTGCCAGTGCTGGATATTGGGGGTGGCGAAAGCGATGGTTGCAACGCAGCTCAAGGCCGCAGCCAAAACAAATCTGGTGAACGCAAAATTAATGTACATGCGATGCTCCTTGAGGCTGATGTTTCGGTTTTCCCGAAAGTGGCTGCGGGTCGAGCACCGCAACCGTCAAATTGTCGTCCTGCAAAAATTCTTTGGCGACCTGCTGCACCTGCTCCGCCGTCACGGCTTGAAGTTTTTCCAGCATCGCCGGAATCGCGCGATGCCCCAAGCCGATGCTCTCCATCTGCCCGATCTGCATCGCCTGATAGAACAGCGAGTCGCGCTTGTACACCTCGCCCGCCATCACTTGCGTTTTGACGCGCTTCAGCTCTTCGTCGCTTACGCCATCCTTCACCAACAGCGCGATCTCCTGGCGCAGCGCGGCTTCGACATCGGCCACCGATTTGCCTTCGCTGGGCGTAGCTTCGAGGGTGAACAAGCTCGGGCCGCGCGAGGTTGATTCATAGCCCGCCCCGGCCCCGCTGGCAATTTGCTGCTCGCGCACCAGATGCTTGTTGAGGCGCGCCGATTCGTTGCCGTCCAGCACACCGGCCAGAATCTCCAGCGCGTAAGGCTTCCAGTCCTGCTCCGGATTGCGCACTACGGGTGCATGGTAGCTCATCACCAGATGCGGCAATTCGGCGGGCGCTTTCACCACCATGCGCTTGATGCCAACTTGCGCGGGCTCGGTAAAATTGCGCCGCGTTTGCATGGCACGCTTGGGGATGACGCCGTAATAGCGTTGCGCCAGCGCGAACACTTCGTTCGCCTTCACGTCGCCGGCGATGACCAGCGTGGCGTTGTTGGGCGCGTACCAGCGGTCATACCAGGCTTTCGCATCGCCCACGGCCAGCGATTCCAGATCGCTCATCCAGCCGATCACCGGATGCTGGTAAGGATGCTCCTGATAAATCGCCGCCGTCATTTTTTCCTGCAACAGCGCGTGCGCCGAGTCGTCGGTGCGCAAGCGGCGCTCCTCCATGACCACTTTGATTTCCTTGGCAAAATCGGCTGCGGTGAGGTTCAAATTGCGCATCCGGTCCGATTCGAGCTGCATCGCCAGCGCCAGTTTGGATTTGTGCAATTGCTGGAAATAAGCGGTGTAATCGTAGCTGGTAAACGCGTTCTCGCGCCCGCCCGCCGCCGCGATGCGCTTGGAAAATTCGCCCGCCGGAACAGTGTTGGTGCCTTTGAACATCAAGTGTTCCAGCACATGCGCGATGCCGGTCACGCCGGTGCGCTCGTCCATGCTGCCCGCCTTGTACCAGATTTGCTGCACGATCACCGGCGCGCGGTGATCTTCCTTGACAATGACTTTCAGCCCGTTCGCCAGCGTGCGCTCGAATACTTCCGCTTGCGCGGCGGGCTGAACGCCCCCCAAAAACAACGCGATACAAAACAAATAAGTTCTCATGTTCCTAGCCCTTAAAGAGGTAAACAGCATAAAATGCGCGCGCATTATGCCCCATTTTTTTGCGGGAATCGCGGTGAAGGTGGTGGATATATCGGTAATGATTACGATGGCGGTTGTAAAAGTTAGTGTGGGCGTTCGTTAAGGGAAGAACACATGAAGATACAAATTAAAAATCTGGGCGCATTGCAGCAAGCCGAGTTCTCTCTTGGTGATATGACTATTCTGTGTGGCGGCAACAACACAGGCAAAACTTATGCGACTTACGCGCTCTTTGGATTTTTGTCCGGCTGGCGTGAAGGTTTATCTATTGAAATTCTGCAGCAGACGGTAAACCAGCTTCTGGCCGAAGGTGTTGTGCATATTGATGTCAATGAATACGCCAAAAATGCTCAAAGCATTCTAACTGCCGGGTGTGTCAAATATGCAAAACACTTACCGGTTACCTTCGCTGCACCGGAGGATAGATTCAAGGACAGTCAATTTACCGTGACTATCAACGCCGAGGATATTCGACTAACCGGGAAATATGAGCGCCGCATGAAAGCGGCCAATACCGAATTGTTTTCTATAACAAAAGCGGAATTCAGCAGCGATTTAGTGGTTACTTTGCTGGCGGAAAAAGGCAAGGCAAAAATCCCGCAAGATGTGATCGTGAAGGTTATCGGTGATGCGCTAAAGGACATTATTTTCGGTCAAGCTTTCCCCAACCCTTTTATAGCTAGCGCCGAACGGACCGGGGCAGCTATTTTTCGTAAGGAATTGAATTTCGCCCGCAATCGCCTGCTCGAAGAAATGACACAGACGGACAAAAATGTCGATCCTTTGGATTTGTTGTTTAAGGTTTATCAGGACTATGCGCTGCCGGTGAAAGCCAATGTGGATTTTACGCGGCAGCTTGAAACTCTGGCCAAAAAGAGCAGCTTTGTCGCCGACCAGCATCCAGAGGTATTGGCAGATTTTGCCGATATTATCGGCGGCGAATACAGGGTTACAAAAAACGATGAACTCTATTACATCCCGAAAGGTAAGAGCGTCAAACTGACCATGGACGAAAGCTCCAGCGCGGTACGCTCGCTACTGGACATCGGCTTTTACCTGAAGCACATGGCAAAACCTGGTGACTTGCTCATGGTTGACGAGCCAGAACTGAATCTGCATCCGGAAAACCAGCGGCGGGTTGCCCGATTGTTGGCTCGCCTAGTTAATCTTGGCATCAAAGTTTTTATTACGACTCATAGTGATTACATCATCAAGGAACTCAATACACTCATTATGCTCAATCACGACAAGCCGCATCTGATGGGGATTGCCGAACGAGAAGGGTACAAACCTGAAGAGCTTATAACTTCCGAGCGCGTCAGGGTTTACATTGCCGAAAAAGCACCAGTCAGGCTGGATGGCGGAAAAAATAAAGTCAACCGGCACACACTGACATTAGCCGATATAGACCCGGTGTTGGGCATCGAGGCTCGCAGCTTTGATACGACTATTGAGACAATGAACCGGATTCAGGAAGAAATTGTCTGGGGTGGAGAGTAACCATGTCTGATCTTGATATTCTTCATCAGATGATTAAAGACGATGCCAAGGTGTCATTGATCGACAAGCACGGTAAGAAATCAGTCTTACTCTCTGAACCTCAGCATCCAGATTCCTCGGTAACGATTGCGGGCATGCCGGATAACGCCATCATTATCAAGACGGATGCTTTTACGCCTCCCAAGTCGGTGTTTAACGGCTCGAAGGGTGAATGCAAACGCGCTGACTTTGTCATTGTGGCCGACACTGGCAACAAGAAAAGTATCGTCTGCATCGAGATAAAGGCAAAAAAGGCTTCTGAGAAGGAAATTATTCAGCAACTCTCTGGCGCGAAATGTTTTATCGTTTATTGCCAGGCGATTGGTGAGCTATTTTGGAAACAGCAGGATTTTCTCGCTGGCTACTCGTTTCGTTTCATCAGTATCGGCCATACCAGCATCCCCAAGCGCCCGACGCGCATTAACCCATTGGAAGGCGTTCATGACCATCCTGAGCGGATGTTGAAAATTTCATCCTCGCATCGCTTGCAATTCGATCAGTTGGCCGGAAGAATCTAATGGCTCTGCACAAAGACTTCCCGTGCGATGCATGGCGCGGTTGCGGCAATGGTGCGATGACATCAACCGGATGCAGCCGGATGTAAAATACAAATTTGTGTACGTGGATCAAGCGGGTTTTGAGAAATACAAACCCGCCAGCTTCCGCGAATTGATGAATAGTTTTACGGAATATAAATGTTCAGCTTCCTGAAAAAAAAATCTACTGAACCCGCCGATGAAAAAAATGGCGGCGGCTGGATCGCGCGTCTGAAGTCCGGCCTGGCGCGCACCGGCAGCCAACTGACCAGCCTGTTCAGCCGTGGCGGAAAAATTGACGATGATCTCTACGAAGAGTTGGAAACCATTCTGATCACCGCCGATGTCGGCATGGATGCGACCAACGCGCTGCTCGCCGATTTGCGCCGCCACGTCAAAGAACATCGCCTGAGCGAAGCCGCGCAGCTCAAGGAAGCGCTCGCGCATTGCCTGCTCAAGCTGCTCAAGCCGCTGGCGCAACCGCTGCAAGCCGATACGCACAAGCCGTTCATCATCATGCTGTGCGGCGTGAACGGCGCGGGCAAAACCACCTCCATCGGCAAGCTGGCCAAATATCTGCAATCCCAGGGTTTATCGGTATTGCTGGCGGCGGGCGACACCTTCCGCGCCGCCGCGCGCGAGCAACTGATCACCTGGGGCGAGCGCAATAATGTCAGCGTCATCGCGCAACAGAGCGGGGATGCCGCCGCGGTGATTTACGATGCCGTGCAGGCCGCTCAGGCGCGCAAAATCGACGTGGTGCTGGCCGATACCGCCGGGCGGTTGACCACCCAGTTACACCTGATGGAAGAGATCAAAAAAGTGAAGCGCGTCATCGCCAAAGTGTTGCCGGATGCGCCTCATGAGGTGTTGCTGGTGCTGGACGCCAACACCGGGCAAAACGCGCTGAGCCAGGTCAAGGCCTTCGACGACGCGCTCGGCGTGACCGGGCTGATTCTGACCAAGCTGGACGGTACGGCCAAGGGCGGCGTAATCGCCGCGATTGCCCATTCTCACCATAACCGGGCGCACCCGATCCCGGTGCGCTTCATCGGCGTGGGCGAAGGGCTGGATGATCTGCGCCCGTTTGTCGCGGAAGATTTTGTTGCCGCGCTGCTGGGGCTGGACGAATGATGGCAAAAAAACAGTTGTCCGCAGATTACGCGGATTTACACAGATTAAAACCATGTACGGTAACACCGAATTTGATAGTCTCGCCAATCCTCGGCAATAGCCTCATAACCAAAATCTGCGTGAATCTGCGTAATCTGCGGATAACAAGTTTTTCAAAATGATTTCCTTCAACCAAGTCCACAAACGCTACCCCGGCGGTTACGAAGCATTGAAAAATGTCTCGTTCGACATCGCCGAAGGCGAGATGGTATTTCTCACCGGGCACTCCGGCGCGGGCAAAAGCACATTGCTCAAGCTCATCGCCGCGATCGAACGCCCCAATTCCGGCAGCGTGCTGGTGAACAACCAGAATGTCGGCGCGCTCAAAAGCGGCGCGCGGCCTTATCTGCGCCGCAACCTCGGCATCATCTTCCAGGATCACAAGCTGCTGTTCGACCGCAGCGTGTTCCACAACGTGTTGCTGCCGCTACAAATCTGCGGCTTCGATCACCGCGAAAGTGGCAAGCGCGCCCGCGCCGCGCTGGATAAAGTCGGCCTGCTCAAGCGCGAAAAGTCCAACCCCATTTCGCTGTCCGGCGGCGAGCAGCAACGCCTGTGCATCGCGCGCGCCATCGTGAACCGCCCGGGCATTCTGCTGGCCGACGAGCCGACCGGCAATCTGGACGCGGAATACGCGCAGGAGATCATGGCGATATTCAAATCCTTCCATCAGGTTGGCGCCACTTTGTTAATCTCCACCCACGATGAAAGCGTGCTGCAAGATAGCGGGGGGCGCGTGCTCTCGCTCAAGCACGGTGAATTGCAAACCGCTTCGACAGGCTCAGGACAGGCCGCTTCGACAGGCTCAGGACAGGCCGCTTCTTCCCCGGAAGGCCGGGGGCAATCATGAGGCACACCATCGCCCAACACACCGGCGTCTTGCGCACCGCGCTGCGCCGCATGTTCGCCTCACCGCTGGCGGGTATCCTCAACATTCTGGTCATCGGCATCGCGCTCAGCCTGCCCGCCGGCCTGTACGTGCTGCTGCACAATGCCCAGGGGCTGCTCACGCAACTCTCCGGCACGCCGCAGATCAGTTTGTTCATGAGCATGGAAGCCAAAACGGATGACGTCGAGCATCTGCGCAAACAGCTCGCCGGCCACCCGGCCATCGCAGGCGCGGAATTCGTCTCCCGCGCGCAAGCGCTGGAACAGCTCAAACAAAGCACCGGGCTCGCCGATGTGATCGGCGGCTTGAAGCAGAACCCGTTGCCGGACACCTTCATCGTCCACCCCAAACAAAGCGACGCGCAGGCGCTGAACCAACTGAGCATCGAGCTGGCGAAGCTGCCCAAGGTAGAGCTGGCGCAACTCGATTCGGCCTGGGCCTACAAGCTCGAAGCCCTGCTCAAATTTGGCCGCCTCGCGGTGTTGATCCTCGCCAGCCTGCTCAGCCTCGCGCTGATCGCCATCACCTTCAACACCATCCGCCTGCAAATCCTCACACAGCGCGATGAAATCGAAGTGTCCAAATTGATCGGCGCGACCGACGGCTTCATCCGCCGCCCCTTCCTGTATTTCGGCGCGACACAAGGGCTGCTCGGCGGCATCGCGGCCTGGCTCATCATCACCGCCAGCCTGCGGTTGCTCAACGGGCAGCTCACCGCGCTGACGCAACTTTACGCCAGCCAGTTTGCCTTGCATCCGCTATCGCCCGGCGACAGCCTGTCGCTGCTGCTGTTTTCGGCATATCTCGGCTGGCTGGGCGCGTGGCTGTCCGTAGCGCGGCATTTGTCTCAAGTTGAGCCGCGGTAGGGGCGCGATTCATCGCGCCCCTACCGGGTGCTGTTTAACGTAACGCCTTGCGGCTGGTGCGGCAGTTCCAGATAACGCCGGGATTGCATCTCGGTCAGACGGCTGGCGGTACGGGAAAATTCGCCGGACGCCGCACCACCGGTGTAAATCTCTTCCGGGAGAGCCGCCGCTGAAGCCACCAGCCTGACATGGTTGTCGTACAACACATCGATCAACCAGGTAAAACGCCGCGCCTCGGCGGCGTGTTCGGCGGCCATTTTGGGGATGCGCGACAAAAATACCGTCGGGTATTTGCGGGCGATTTCCAAGTAATCGGGCTGCGCGTGCGCCCCGCCGCACAGCTCCTTGAAATCGAACCAGATCACATTGCGGGCAATTTTTTTCACCGGGATCAGGCGGCCCAGAATCTCGACATGCCGTTCATCCCGCTGCGCGCCCCCGGCTATCCGTTCAAACAGCGCGCCCATGCGCGCCTCGTTCGCGGCATCGCCACCGGCATCGCCGGCCACGAGAAACAGCGGCTCGCGGGTCATCGACCGCAGGCGGTAGTCATTGCCGCTATCCACGTTCAACACCTTCAGCTCACGCTTTATCAGGTCGATCGCAGGCAAAAAATTCTGGCGCTGCAAGCCGTGGGGATACAGGCCATCGGGCGGGTAATTTGAAGTGGTGACCAGCACCACGCCGCGCTCGAACAGCGCCGCCACCAGCCTTCCCAGAATCATCGCATCGGCAATATCGTCGACGTGAAATTCGTCCAGGCATAACAGGCGCGTGGATTTGGCGATATTGTCGGCCAAGGCGATCAGCGGATCTTTTTCCCCGGCCAGAGCCTTCATCTCGTGATGTGCTTCGGCCATGAAGTTGTGGAAGTGGATGCGGCGTTTGCGGCGATACGGCAGGCAGGCATAAAAAACATCCATCAAAAAAGTCTTGCCGCGCCCGACCCCGCCCCAGAGATACAAACCCTTGGGCACCTCCGGGCTGAGCAGGCTGCGCCCCAGGAAATGGTTGCGCCTGGATTTAAAATCCACCAACTGATACCAGAGCGTATCCAGCTCATCAATCGCGGCGGCTTGCGCGACATCATGAACAAAGCCCGGCAATGCGCTGGCGGCCCGGTACCAGGCCTTGGGGCTCATGCTGCCGTCGGGGGGCGGAGGAAAGGTGTGTTGATGCATGGTCGATCCGTTTTTTCAGCCTGGAGCGGGCACGGATTTGAGGTGCTGCACCCGTTGGCGGCTTTTGCGATGAAGCCGCAATTATGCCGCGTTTCCAAACAAATCACCCGGCTGACGCCCGAAAAAAGAAATGCTTCAAGCGGTGGCGTATAATGCCCGGGTTCTGGCTGGGGGAGGCATGTCCCCGATGATTATGAAGAGAATATAAAATTGGATACCATCAGTTTTTCAGATTTAAAACTGGCGCCCGAAATCCTCAAGGCGCTGGTCGAATCCGGTTACGCCACGCCCACACCGATTCAAGCGCAAGCCATCCCGATCGTGCTCGAAGGCCGCGATTTGATGGCGGGCGCGCAGACCGGCACCGGCAAAACGGCCGCTTTTGCGTTGCCCATGCTGCAAAAATTGCTGCCGCTCGCCAGTTCCAGCGCCTCGCCCGCGCGCCATCCGGTGCGGGCGCTGATACTGGTGCCCACACGGGAGCTGGCGATCCAGGTTGAAGAAAGCGTGAAGACCTACGCGAAGCATTCCAAGCTACGCTCACTGGTCGTGTTCGGCGGGGTCGATATCAAAACGCAGACGCCGCACTTGAAAACAGGCGTGGAGATTCTGGTCGCCACCCCGGGCCGCCTGCTGGATCACGTCGAGATGAAAACGGTGCAGTTGAACCAGGTGCAAATGCTGGTGCTGGACGAAGCGGACCGGATGCTGGACATGGGCTTTATGCCCGACCTGAAGCGCATCCTGGCTTTGCTGCCCAAACAGCGGCAGAACCTGATGTTCTCGGCCACGTTCTCGAACGAGATCAAAAAATTATCTGCCGAATTCCTGACCAACCCGATGCTTGTCGAAGTCGCGCGCAGCAATGCCACCGCTGAAAACGTCACACAAAAAGTTTACCTGGTCGCCCAGGCGGACAAACACGCCCTGCTCGCGCAACTGTTGCGCGGGAGCGATGCGACGCAAGTCCTGGTATTTACCAAAACCAAGCTTGCCGCCAGCCGTCTCGCCAAACAATTGCAGCGCGACGGTGTTGCCGCCGACGCGATCCACGGCGACAAGAGCCAGTTGGAACGCATCCAGGCGCTGGATGCTTTCAAGCAAGGCAAAGTGAC
>SCPW01000428.1 GCA_004298605.1 Gallionella sp. | reverse complement strand
GCAGAAACCCCAGCGTCCCGGCCTGCTCGGCCTGGCGCACCGCCTGCTTCATCTGCCCGAGAATCTGCGGCTCGCCCAACACCATCGAATCCAGCCCGCTCGCCACGCGGAACGAATGCTGCACCGCCTGCTCGCGCGGCAGCGTGTACAGGTAGGGTTCAATGTCTTTGCGGGGGAGGTGATGGTATTGCGCCAACCAGTCTATCGGCTGGCTGATGTCGGCCGCGTTGCAATACACTTCGGTGCGGTTGCAGGTGGACAGGATCGCCGCCTCTTTCGCCGCGCCATGGCCGACCAGATCGCGTAGCGCGCCCTCCATCCCGTCCACGTTGAACGCGACCTGCTCGCGCACGGCGAGCGGCGCGGTTTGATGGTTAATGCCAAAAGCGAACAGTTGCATCTGCGTATAGTGCGGGCAATAAGGCCAATAAGGACGCGAATTATAGTCGCAACGGTAGTTAATACCAACCGGCGCGATCCGGCCAGTTGCGATATGCGTGGCCGCGTTCGGCGCTTTTATGCGAGGCCATCACATTGGCCGCCGTAGCGCCGCAAAAGTTTGAGCATGGCGGATGCCTTGTCCAGGGTTTCCTGGTACTCCGCCGCCATATCGGAATCCGCGACAATGCCGCCGCCCGCCCAGCAGCAGATTTCATCGTCGCTATACACCAGCGTGCGTATGGCGATATTGGTGTCCATGTTGCCATCGAAGCCGATATAACCAATGACCCCGCAATATACGCCACGCCGGTCAGGTTCCAACTGTTCGATGATTTGCATGGCGCGCAGCTTGGGCGCGCCGGTGATGGAGCCGCCGGGAAAACAGTCGCGCAGGGCATCGAGCGCATCGCGCC
The DNA here is from genome assembly GCA_004298605.1 of Gallionella sp. Taxonomy (GTDB): domain Bacteria; phylum Pseudomonadota; class Gammaproteobacteria; order Burkholderiales; family Gallionellaceae; genus Gallionella. The sequence continues at coordinate 6,852 of SCPW01000428.1, read as the reverse complement.
CGGGCGCAAGCCGGCCTTCCACGGTGCTGACCAGGTGATGCACGTTGGCGAAGCTTTCCACTTCAAACAGTTTCGGCACGCGCACCGTGCCGGGCGCGCAACTCTTGCCCAGATCGTTGCGCAACAAATCCACGATCATCAGGTTTTCCGCGCGGTCTTTGGGGTGGTTGCGCAACTCGTCGGCAAGCAGGCGATCCCGCCGCGCATCTCCGCTGCGCGGGCGCGTGCCTTTGACCGGCCTGGTTTCAACCTTGCCGTTTTGCACACTGAGAAAACATTCCGGCGAGTTGCACAGAATCTGGGTGTGCGGGAAATTCAGGAAAGCCGAATATGGCGCGGGGCTCGAATCGCGCAATGCAAGATATGCGCCGAATGCATCGCCGGATGCCTTCGCGCTGAAGCGTTGCGCGAGATTGATCTGGTAGCAATCGCCCGACTGCAAATAATTCTGCACCGCCGCAAATGCGGTCGCGTAGCTGCCGGGCGTGAAGTTGGAAGTGATCTGCCCATGCACGCGGAAAGTGTCGCGGGGAAGCGGCGGATAGTCCCGCAAGCGGCGCATTATCTGCGGCAGCAATTCAGCAGTTTCGGCAAATCGCTGATGCGATACCAGCCGCGCGGTACGCTGCCGATGGTCCAGCACAACGGCCCAATCGTAGATGCCGACCGCCATACCGGGCAACTGCCCGGCAGTTTGAGAGATACCCGGCAGTTTCATCATCCGCCGCGCCAGGTCATAGCTCCAATAGCCCAGCACGCCACCTGCAAACGGTACGCCAGCCATGGATTCGACCCGTTCGCCCAATTCGCTGCGCAGCAATGCAAACGGGTCGCTGCATGCGGCCTGGTCATCCAGCGTCAGCGTGCGTTGCGGCGCAGCAGTCAGGATGTCATAGCGCCCCATCCCGCCGCTATCCAGCCACACCGCCCACGGCAGGCCGACCAGCGCGGCGCAATAGCGCGAAGCATCGGATTGGTAAAGCAGTTCGGCACAATAGAAACTCATCGCTCAACTTTGATATGGGGTAATGTCGGCATCAATCATGTTTTACAGCGTGCTGCCGTTAAAAGCCAGCGAAGCTTGAGCCACTACCGTCTGGGCGAATTGGACAGGCGCGATCAAAGCCGCCTGCGGCTGGATGGTTTTTAGGGAATCTCTATAAATCCGTTTTTTGGGCGAATCGCAGCGGCAACAGGGGCAAATTGGAGCGCACCATTTTCATGGGGCAGCCCAAAATTTTAGGGGCAAAAAGCCAATCACAAGCATCCGGATTTGTGATTAAAAAAATGCGCCAACACCAGGTTAGCGAACCAAAAAGGCGCACGCACCAACCGGTGCGCCCAAAACCAGGAATGCTGTGGCAGACACCTTCCTTGCAGCCAAGGCCGTGAAGACCATATCCGCCAAGGTGTGCCCGGCAGCTTCGCTACCCTCCAGAAACGGGAGCTGCCGCCTGGCTCCCCGATGCGCCATAACCCTGTCAGCAGTTTCACTGGAAGGTTACGCCCATCGTGCCAGGGCTGCTGTCACCACAGCAGAACCCAATCAGTTCGGCTTGCCGATCCCGGGTGTAGGAAAAGGCCATGTTGCAGCCGGACGTACAGACGCCTGGGCAGAAGGGGCAGGAGCCGCTGGTTTGGCTGCCGCCGGGGCTGCTGCTTTAACTTCAGCGGGTTTGGCCGCCGCCGGTTTTTTGGCTGCCGGTACCGCCTTTTTGGCCGCCGGTTTTTTCGCTGTCACCGCTTTTTTCACTGCCGGTTTTTTGGCCGCTGCGGGTTTGGCTGCCGCCGCTTTTTTGGCTGCCGGTTTCTTCGCCGCTACGGCTTTTTTAGCTGCCGGTTTGGCTGCTACCGCTTTTTTCGCAACAGGCTTTTTGGCCGCTGCGGGTTTGGCCGCCGCCGGTTTTTTGGCTGCCGGTGCCGCCTTTTTAGCCGCCGGTTTTTTCGCTGTCACCGCTTTTTTCACTGCCGGTTTTTTGGCCGCTGCGGGTTTGGTTGCCGCCGGTTTTTTGGCTGCCGGCTTCTTCGCCGCTACGGCTTTTTTAGCTGCCGGTTTGGCTGCTACCACTTTTTTCGCAACAGGCTTTTTGGCTGCCGGAGCCGCTTTTTCGGCTGCTGGCTTCTTCGCCGCTACCGCCTTCTTTGCTGCTGGTTTGGTTTTCTTTGCTTCTGCCATTTCAACCTCCTTACGATAATGAAAGTTAACGAAATACAACGCTTGCGACTACCACCTCCCCAGCCCGCGCCCGGTTTCAGGCACGGCCTAAAGCTAACTCCCCAAGCACGGTCAACCCGGGGCAACGCGCCATCGGTTTGCAATCCGGTGGTACGGGGTTTTAAAAATTTTTTCTGTTTCTGCGATGTGGCACACGCTTTGCGTCCATCGCTTTGGTGCGGTAACGCAGAACCGAGTTATCGCGGACAAGTTTGCCATCTCATGGCGGCGGATTGCTTTGTGCTGGTCGTATGGATCGGAAGGAAATGGGGCGGAGGCGGAAGCGTCGCTGGCAGGCGTTGGAAAGGTTGAAATGATATCTGTAGCGTCATGCAGCATGCACTACTCCCTGAAATTTTTTAGCCCTGACCCACAAAAACACTATATCTAGTGTATTTTCTTAGTAGCGGGGCTGATTGTAGTAGCCAAAACAAAAATATTGCAAGCTAAAAAATGTCCTGCGCATCATCGGGATGCGTTGCGCAAACGCCGGTTGCGTGCAAAGGAAACGCTGAATAAGCCCTCCGTTCGTGGTGAGCTTGTCGAACTATGGGCGGAAGACAATTAACAATCAATGCGTTGGCTTGCCGGCCCTCCGACAGGCTCGGGGCGAACGGGATTATTCAGCGTTTTCCAAAGGTAAGCCCTGCATCCGCCAGACCAGCAATGTGGAGCGATGCAAATCGTCCACCTGCACGGTCTCATCTGGCGATATGTCCGGCACCGCAAAGGTGCTGCTGATGAATACGCTTCCCGGGCGCATTTCGGCGCGCGCTTTTTGCCAGAGTTGTTTCATCGGCACAGGCGAGAGATAGGCGAACACCACATCGTACTGCGCCAGGTCGCAGTCCCACAGGCTGCCCCAATGAACCCGGCACCGGCGATACCCGCCGAGCCGGATGCGCAGCCAGCTCCACAGGAACGGCAGCGGTGCGGATTCCACGCCGGCGTAGCGCCCGTCGGGGCGGGTGCTGGCGAGATGCGTCAGCACGCCACCCAGGCCGGAACCGAGATCGATGAAGGTGAAACACGCCCCCATTTTTGCGTCCGGCAGAAAACCCTCCAGCGCGCGCCATACCTTGTTGCTGGACAGGTACAGCGGCACCTGGCTACGGAAAACGCTCCAGTACACCGCCAGCATGATGAGAAATGTGGCGAGAAAAAATCCGGGCGGGATGTCCAGGGCGAGCGTCAACACCAGCGCGGGGGCGAACAGCAACTGGATAACCAGCCACCAGCGCGCCAGCCCGATAAAGTGGCTGAAAGCCGTGGCGGCCAAACCGCAAAGCAATGCGAATGCCAGCGGGGTAGGCTGCAAGCCGGACAGGCGAACGCCGAGCAGGGTCAGCGCAAAGGCCGCAAATTGCAGCAGGAGTGCGGTAACGGAAGGAGGAAGTTTTTTCAAGTTGCTGCCGGTTTGGCCGGATACCGCTCGTCCTGGCTATTCGACAAGCCCATCGGTTAACGCGCCAGCCCGATTTCGACTTCCTGGCGTTTGGCTTTGCCGACCAGGCGCTCCACCAAGGTCAGCGCGAAATCCATTGCCGTGCCCGGGCCGCGCGAGGTAATCAATTTGCCGTCTTCCACCACGGCGCCGGTTTGCAAATCAACCTCGGGGAAGCCATCCAGACAGGCCGGATAGCAGGTGGCTTTGCGGCCATCCAGCAAACCGGCCGTGGCCAGCACCGATGGTGCGGCGCAAATTGCGGCGACATATTTTCCCTGTTGCGCCATTTGCCGCACCAGCTTCAATACACGCGCATCTGCCTTCAGATGGTTGGTGCCGGGCTGCCCGCCGGGCAGCACCACCATCTGGTAGCTGTGCTCCAGGGCGTTGTCCAGCGTAGTGTCCGGCAATAGCAGCACACCGCGGCTGGCCAATACCGGCAGATCGTCCAGACCCGCGCTGACCACTTCAACACCGGCGCGCCGCAGAATGTCGATGACCGTAACGGCCTCAATTTCTTCGCAGCCCTGCGCGAGCAGGACGAGGGCTTTTGGCATGGAACCTCACTTGAAAATCAGGCGCATGAGGGGTGCAGCCCCCATGCAACCGTTACAAACACCCCTATGCATTTGAGGCGCGCTTGCCCAGATTATAAGCCTGGACGAGGGCATTCTTGAGCGCCTGATGTTGATCGAGGTCGGCGATACCCAATTCGCGCATGGCTATCGGCTGCAACAGGATGAGAGCTCTCAGGTCTTGCCAGTTGGCCGCAAACGCCGCTTGGTCAAAATCTCCATCGGCTAGAAAATTCGCTGCAATCCCTTGTGCATTGTTAAATTCGATCTCCGTTTCCTGCATCACCTCATAGAGATGGGAATACGTGTCGATGCCATGCTCATGCGCCAGGATCGCATGAAGCGATGGAAATGCATCATGGTGCGCCAAGAGGTGATCCAAATTGATAGTCGAAGATAGCGAGTAAGTCTCTCCCTTGAAAGAAAACTCGATGTGCGCGTCGATGGTGCTTTTCATCGTTGACGTTTAACCCGTGTTGTCCGTGGCGCAGATCCGTAGGGGCGCGATTCATCGCGCCCTTGTTCTGCGCCAAAATAAATCAGGGCGCGATGAATCGCGCCCCTACATTTGTATGCAGCACACGCCACCGATCAATCCCTGAAATTCTGGTACTGCAACGGGAAATCGGTAATCCCTTTTTTGATGAGCTGTATCGCATCTTGCAAATCGTCGCGGTTCTTGCCGGTGACCCGCACGGTGTCACCCTGGATGCTGGCCTGCACTTTCATTTTGCTGTCTTTGATGTGTTTGACGATTTTCTTCGCCAGTTCGATTTCCACGCCGACTTTGACTTCGCAACTGCGCTTCACCTTGTTGCCGCTGACTTTTTCGATCTTGTCGCTGATGTCCAGGCACTTGATGTCCACGCCGCGTTTGGTCAGCTTGCCGTTCAGAATATCCTGCACCTGATTGAGCTGGAATTCATTATCGGCCCACACGGTGAGCTTGAGTTCGGCTTGCTCGACGCGCGCGTCCGAACCCTTGAAGTCGAAGCGGGTGCTGACTTCCTTGTTGGTCTGCTCGACCGCGTTTTTGACTTCGGTCTTGTCTACTTCTGAAACGATGTCGAAGCTTGGCATGATGTTCTCCAGTAAGTGTAAAAACTCTCCCCAGCCCCTCTCCCGCAAGCGGGAGAGGGGTGCGCGTTAGCGCGGGTGAGGGTTTATCAACCGAAGCTGCAAACGTAATTGACCGCTTCCGCGCCCGCGTGTATCTCAAAGCTGCTGTTTTCCGCCACCTTGAAGCTGCTACCCGAGGCATAAGTTTTGAAAGCGGGTTCTCCGGCAATCTTCACGTCGCATGTGCCGCCGGTGATCTCCATCAACTCCGGCGCTCCGACGTTAAAGGTGAGCTGGCTGCCCGGCATGATGACGCCCACGGTCTTGCGGGTGCCATCCGGGAAGAACACCGAATGCGACACGCATTTGCCGTCGAAAAATACATTGGCTTTTTTGGCTACGCTGACATTATCGAATTGCGGCATTGCTGTTTCCCTTTCAAGTTGGTTCGTTGGCTTTTATGCCTTTTTGATAGTTGGTATAAACGTACACCGGGATGCCGAGATCGCCGAGCTGCTTTTCGAGCAGCGGTTTCACCTCATCCCAATTCAATCCGCCCACGCCGCAAGCCAGACGCGGCAAGGCTATGCTGCCGATTTTTTCTTTTTGGGCAAAGGCGCGCAACGCGTGCAGCGTATGGTTCACCTGGCTCAGCGTTGCGTGGCCGGGTTTGCTGCCGTGGGCGTAAGCGGCTTCCTGTGTAAACAGGTTGACGATGTAATGCCCGTCGGCGCTCATCCACGTCCACAGCCCGCCTGATTTGGGGTGATTGGTCTGGCAAAAGTGGCGGAAATCCTTGTACAAGGCAGGCATCCGCTCGCGCAGTTGCAAGGCCAAACCTTGATGAAAGTCGTCGTTGGGCGCAACGCCCTGTGCAATCGCTTTTGCACCGCTCAACAGAATGTCGCCGCTCAGTTCGTGAAGCATATTTCCTCCTATTGGAGCGCGGGCGTCTCGCCCGCACTTGTGTATGCGGGCGAGACGCCCGCACTCCCTCTTACTTCCTGTTGCGCAAATTGGCCGCGATGCGCAGACGCAATGCGTTGAGTTTGATGAAACCGGCCGCATCCTTTTGATCGTAGGCGCCCTTGTCATCTTCGAAGGTGGCGATATTCGGGTCGAACAGCGAATCGGTTTTCGAATCGCGCCCCACCACGATCACATTGCCCTTGTACAGCTTGACGCGCACCCAGCCGTTGACGGTTTGCTGGGTGTGATCGATCAGCGTTTGCAGCGCAATGCGTTCCGGCGACCACCAGTAGCCGTTGTAAATCATGCTGGCGTAGCGCGGCATCAGGTCGTCTTTCAGGTGCGCCACTTCGCGGTCCAGCGTGATCGACTCGATGGCGCGGTGCGCCTTGAGCATAATTGTGCCACCAGGCGTTTCGTAACAGCCGCGCGACTTCATGCCGACGTAGCGGTTTTCCACCAGGTCGAGGCGACCGATACCGTGCTTGCCGCCCAGTTCATTTAATTTTGCCAGCACTTGCGCGGGCGTCATCTTGGCGCCATTCAGCGCCACGATGTCGCCTTGTAAAAATTCGATGTCCAGATAT
>SCPW01000427.1 GCA_004298605.1 Gallionella sp. | reverse complement strand
CCCTGGCTACCGGGGTTGCCTGCTTGACTGCCGCCTCGCTCGGGCGGACTATTTTGAGCGTCTTGGACAGGTCGTCAATATCTTCGCTGGAGCCGGTCAGCACGGCCAGCCGCATGGTCGCCTCGTCGGAATCGAAGGCCTGCGACAACCCCGCCGTCGATGTCGATTTCGCCTCTTCTTCGTCCGCATTCCTGCGCCCGGTAATTGCAACCGCATCGGACAATTTTTTCTCGCCCCCGGCGGGAGGTTTTGATATATCTATCTGCTGGCTGGAGCGCGGCAAAGTGTCGCGGCAGGCGCGCAAATCGGCGGCAAAATCCTTGGCGTTCTGGTAGCGGTCCTCCACCTCTTTGGCCAATGCCTTGGCCACGATGAAGTTGACCATTTCCGGTATGGCCGGATTCAGCATATTGGGCGGCGCCGGCACCGCGTTCAGGGTCTGGTACATGATGGCATTGACGTTCTCGCCATTAAAGGGAGCCTGCCCGGTCAGCATCTCGTAGAGCATCACGCCTAGCGCAAAAATATCCGAGCGCTGGTCTATCGCCTTGCCCATCACCTGCTCGGGCGACATGTATTTTGGCGAACCGAGCACCATGCCGGTCTGGGTATGCACCGCCGAGGAAGCCATGCGCGCAATACCGAAGTCGGTGATTTTTGCATGGCCGTCGCGCACCACCATAATGTTCGAGGGCTTGACATCGCGATGCACAATGTCATGTTCGTGCGCGTAAGCCAGCCCCTGCGCCACTTGTGCGGCGATATCCAGCACCTGGTCAACGGGCAGCAACCCGCCGTCGTTCATGATGTCACGCAACTCGCGCCCCTGCAGGAATTCCATGGCAATGTAAGCGACATCGCCACTCTTGCCCACATCGTAAATAGTCACGATATTCGGGTGGTTGAGCCGCCCGGCCGCCTTTGCTTCCTGGTAGAAGCGGCTCTCATATTCCTCTTTTTCGTCCAGCGCGAGCGCCAGGTTGATCGTCTTGATCGCAACCACGCGGTCAATCAACGGATCCCTGGCCTTATAGACCGTGCCCATCGCGCCCTGGCCGAGCTCGCCGAGCACCTCGTAGCGCCCCAACTGGCTAATCATCGCGGTCACCCGGGTTAATCTTCATGGCTATAGTCGTCCGCATAAATTCGGCAATGAGAAGTCCATTAAGGAAACGCAGATTAAATCATCCGTTCGCCCTGAGCTTGTCGGAGGGCTGGCAGCACCAATTGATTGTTATACATTTAATCCGATCATGGTTCGACAGGCTCACCACGAACGGATTAAATCGGCGTTTCCTTAATTATTTGCAAATGTTCGGCCTGATAGGCAACGTCTTGCCCGCCTCCAGATCAACATTCTGCGTGTAAAGATTACCGCTTGAATGGCTCACAATCACCGTGTGTTTGCCCGGCGAAATTGCCAGGGTCAATATCCCCGTGCCCACCTTGCCTTTTTGCGTGCCGTCCACAAACACCCGCGCCCCTTCTTCACAACTGATGGAAATATACGCCTCCACGCTTTTTCCTGCACCGCCGCCCGCTGCCGCAACCGGTGCATTCCGGCTACCCGCCTCGGGCGCTTTGGCGCCGGCACGGTCATCCGGATGCCTGGTCCGGCCATTCGCCTTTTTACTGCCCGTCTCGCGCTCAACGGTTTTTTTCGTATCCGCGCCGGAAGTGGCGGCGGGCGATTTATCCTCTATTCGGGGCGGTGCGGGAGCCGCCGGGGCAACTGCGGGCGTCTGCCGGACGCCGCTCGCGGCTTGCGCCGGGCCGACATCCGGCGACACCGGTGTTTTGTCGTGGCGGGCCAGTTTGAACGCCAGCGCGCCAACCAGCGCCACGGCCACGGCTGCCGCGCCGATATACATGGCGCGCTGGCCAGAGCCGGGTTGCCCCGCCGGATTCCAGGCGGAACCCGCGCGCTCCGGCGCATCATTGTGCTGATCTGATGCTTGTCCGGCAACGCCATCGCCCGGGTAGATGATGGCATACACCTCATGTTCGCGCACGTGCTTGTCGGTGCGCGATCCCTGATAGTGAAACATCCCGGCATGCTGCGGGGAGAAACGCGAAACCGCGTTGAAATAAGAATGCGACACGAGTATCTGCCCGACATCCGCGAAACCCATTATGCGCTGCGCAACGTTGATGCCGTCACCCACGATATTGGGCTGGCCGTTGATGTCCCTGACCAGGCGCACCGGCCCGAAGTTGATCCCCATGCGCACCAGCAGGGGCGGTTCGAGGTTGGGGGCTTCATTGAGCAAGCTTTCGCGCAGGCTGAGCGCCGCCCTGAATGCATGTTCGACGTCGCCGAGAAAATTGATGGCCGCGCCATCGCCGGTATCGAGAACGATGCGGTCGGCCGGCGGCACATCGCGGATAGCTGCGGAAAGATAGCTGTTAAACCTATCCCTCAGCAAGATTTGTCCAGCCACCGGCTTCTTGGAATATTCCACAATATCCAAGAACAGCACGCTGCACATGATGGCCTTATTATTGCTGCGCTCTTCCATTCAGATTTCCAGCACCCCGGCACTGCACAACGGTATGGATTTTAATGGCCGTCAACGTTTTACACTAGCTTTACTTTTCCCGCCGCTTGCCCGGCGGACGCCCCGGACAGGTCTCGCGGCGCCCGCCGGACGGCGCCCGGTTTTCCCGGGCTGTGCCCGTTCATTCTGGCGTGAAACCGGCGAATCCTGCTGCGGCTCATCGCTGCCTGTGGCGATTCCTGCCCAATCCAGTATTTGCGCCACCTCGCCCTCGCCCAGTTCGGCGGTCATGCCCCGCTTCAAGCGCGGCGGCAGGTTGACGATACCGAAACGCACGCGCATCAGCCGGCTGACCGGCAATCCCAGCGCGTCGAAAGTGCGGCGCACCACGCGGTTGCGCCCCTCTTTGAGCATCACGCGATACCAGTGGTTAAAGCCCTCGCCACCGTGATCCTCGAGTTTTTCAAATTTCACCGGGCCGTCTTCCAGTTCGACACCCAGTTTGAGCGCCTGATCCATCTGCGCTTCCGTCATTTTCCCTTGCACGCGCACCGCATATTCGCGCTCGACTTCAAAACGCGGGTGCATCAAGCGGTTTGCCAGTTCGCCGGAAGTGGTAAAAATCAGCAGGCCGCTGGTATTGAAATCCAATCGCCCGACCGCGATCCATTTCTGGCCGCGCAGCTTGGGCAGTTTATCGAACACGCTGGCGCGTTTTTCCGGATCGTCCTGGCTGACGATTTCGCCTTCCGGCTTGTGGTACAGCAGCACGCGTGTGGCGTGATCTTTTTCGCCGACGCGAATGGTGCGGCGCTCCGCTTTCACCAGGTCGCCTTCCAGCACGCGCATCCCCAAGGTAGCCGGTTCGCCGTTTACGCTGACGCGCCCGGCGGCGATCCATTCTTCCATCGTGCGGCGTGAACCGAACCCGGCCTGGGCCAACACCTTTTGCAATTTTTCGCCTTGCCCGATTTTTTCGTCTTGCTCATTCATAGGAACCTCATGCCAATACCTCGCGCCTTTCCAGCATGGCTTGCGCCAGTGTACCGCTATCAACCTGTTCCAATTCTCCACCGACCGGCAAACCACGCGCGATGCGGGTCACCTTGACGCCCTGAGCCTGCAATAAGGTTGCCAAATAATGTGCGGTAGCATCGCCTTCCACGGTAAAGTTGGTGGCCAGAATCACTTCGCAAGGTTGTTCCTGCACGCGCCTGATGAGCCGGTCCAGATGCAACTCCCTGGCGCCGATACCGTCCAGCGGTGACAGCCTCCCCATCAATACGAAATACATGCCGCGATAACACAGGGCCTGTTCCATCATCAACAAATCGGCGGGCATTTCGACCACACACAACAAGCCTGCATCGCGCTTGGACGATGCGCATAAGTCACACACTTCATGCTCGGAAAAATTATTGCACTTGCCGCAGTGCTGAATGTTGCTGGCAGCCAGTTCCAGCGATTGCGCCAGGCGCTGCGCCCCGGCGCGGTCGCGCTGCAACAGGTGATAAGCCATGCGCTGCGCGGACTTTGGCCCGACACCCGGCAAACAGCGCAATGCCGCGATCAACTCTTCCAGATGGGAAGGTATCATCAGAACGGCAATTTCATCCCGGGCGGCAAACCCATGCCGGCGCTGAAACCGGCCATGCGCTGCTGGGAGATGGTTTCCGCTTTTTTCATCGCGTCGTTGAGCGCGAGCACGATCAGATCTTCGAGCATTTCCTTGTCGTCGGACATCACGCTGTCGTCCAGCGACACCCGGCGCACTTCATGCGCGCAGGTCATGGTCACCTTGACTATGCCCGAGCCGGCCTGGCCTTCCACTTCCACGGTTGCCAATTCGGCTTTCGCCTTTTGCATGTTTTGCTGCATTTGCTGCGCCTGCTTCATCAGCCCGCCCAATCCGCCCTTCATCATTTTTACATCCTCCTGATTTTTCACTATACCGGTTTAACCGATTCCGCTATCAGGCTCGCATCCAGCTCCGCCTGCGCTTCGCGCACAAAACCATCCCGCGCGATCGAGTCGTTTGCCTGCTGCTGCCTGAACTGTCTGGCCTGCTGCTCAATCACCGCAGGCGTTGCCGCTTCCGTTTTGCCCAATACGATTTTCAGCTTCATCGGCCCGGCAAAATAATCGCCCAATGCCGCCTGCAATTTCTCGGTTGCCATTTTGGTCTGCAAATGTTTGTGCTCCTGCGACAGGCACAAGGTGATTTGCCCGTCCAGAATGTTCTCCAGCACACAATGCTTCGCCAACTGCTGGGCCATGCTTTGCAAATTCAATTGCTCCGCCAATATACCCCAATCGGGCTGGCTGCCCGATGCTGCGGCGCCATTTGAAACCCCGCCCGAAGCGTGGTCCATCGGAGCGAGTTCCGCCGGAATATCTGCGGGTTTGCCCGCCGTCACCGCCGAATGCTTCACGCCCGGCTGTGCGGTGACAGGCGCAACCGATGCCGGCTGTGTTACACCCCTGGCAGGCGCAAACGCCAGCATGCGCAACAATGCCATGGTAAAGCCGGCGTATTCGTCGGGGGCCAGGTCAATTTCATCGCGTCCGTATATGGCTATCTGGTAATACAACTGCACGTCTTCCGCCCTGAACGCCTGCGCCAATTCCAACAGGCGCGCCCGCTCCGGTTCGTCGTCGGCAATTGCGTGCGGCATGGCCTGCGCCAGCGCGATACGGTGCAGCAACGTGGCCAATTCCTGCAAGGCCGCATCGAACGCCACGCTGCGCGCGGCCATGCTATCCGCAATTTCGAGCAGCGCGGCGCCATCCCGGTCGCGCAACGCCGCCAGCAAGTCGAACAGATAGCCCTGGTCTATCGTGCCCAGCATGGTGCGCACCACCGCTTCTTCCACCTTGCCCGCAGAAAAAGCAATCGCCTGGTCCATCAGGCTCAGCGCATCGCGCATGCTGCCATGCGCGGCCCGCGCGACCAAGGCAAGCGCGCCCGGTTCGAAAGCGATCTGCTCTTGCTCCAGCACATACTGCAGGCGCGCCGCAATCAAAGCGGGCGGGAGTTGCTTCAAGTTGAATTGCAGGCAACGCGACAATACCGTGACAGGAATTTTCTGCGGGTCGGTGGTGGCGAGAATGAATTTCACATGCCCGGGCGGCTCTTCCAGCGTCTTCAGCATCGCGTTGAAAGCCGACTTGGACAGCATATGCACTTCGTCGATGATATACACCTTGAAGCGTCCGCTGGTCGGCGCATACAGCGCGCTTTCCAACAGCTCGCGCATGTTGTCCACCTGCGTGTTCGATGCGGCATCCAGCTCGATAAGATCGACAAAACGTCCGCTGTCGATTTCCTTGCAGGCGCTGCATTCCCCGCAGGGCGTGGCAGTGATGCCTGCCGCGCAATTCAGCGACTTGGCAAAAATACGTGCGATGGTGGTCTTGCCGACCCCGCGCGTACCGGTAAACAGATAAGCGTGATGCAGCCGGTTTTGCGTGAGCGCGTTGCCGAGAGCCTTGACGACGTGCTCCTGCCCCGCCAATTGCGCGAAGGTTTTAGGACGCCATTTGCGCGCAAGAACAGTTGTGGCTGACAAATTGCACCAAGCTAAAAATGGCAGGTAAAGCGAATTTGGTTGAAGTTGATGCCTTGATTCGGTTGTTTGATACTGCCATTGGACAGATGCTGGAAGCGATAGCCCA
>SCPW01000426.1 GCA_004298605.1 Gallionella sp. | reverse complement strand
GCACTAACAGTGGGATCAGGCGCACCATAATGTGTGCCGTGGCGCTACGTGTCAGCACCGGTACGAAATGTACCATCGCGCCAAAAATCAATGGCATGACGCCTGTCGCCAGTGCGAGATGGATGTGTGCGGCGGGAAGTAAGGGATAGAACAGGGGCAGCGCGACGGCGCCGGCAAAACATGCTGCCGCCGTCAGCACCAGCGCAACCAGCATTATTTTCGTGCGAAATCGATAACGATCTGGCCAGGCTCACGGGCTACATAGTTGATTTCGATGGCATCGCCATAGCGATCTTTCAGTTGGGCGAGCAGCGGCAGCGGATCGTGGTCGTTGCAGAAAAGCATGGTTTCGCCCGGATGCAGGGAGTCCAGCGCGCCAAAAATGGCGGCGTGACGGAAGCGCTTGGCGACGCCGCGCGCGTCGAACGGGTAACGCATGTCGGGGGAGATAGAGTTGGCGCAATTGTGGGTCATATTGATTTCCTCGGTTTGTTTGAAAAAATAATGCCCGACTATTTTAATAAGATGTATAAAAAATGCAAGCTTTGTAACCCGACTAAAATTAAGCAACGCGGGCGGACACGGGTAAAAGCGTTTTTGGGCGGAATTGCGGGAATTATCTTTCGGGCAGGACTCGGTGAACGCCACCTCAGTTGGCGTGTACTTACAGTGCCTCAAACTGTCCAGTGGCCGAATTGTAGCCAAGCAGCTCGCCATGTTCGATATCGAAATACCAGCCGTACAACGTGAGTTCGCCTTGTTCTACAGCCTCGCGTATCCAGGCAAAAGTCATCAGATTATTCAGTGAGCCCAGCACCGATTCTTGCTCGCAGGCGCGACGTCGCACCTCGTAACTGGCTCCCGCAAGTTCCCGGTTCACTTTTTCGCGTGCGGCTCTGGCTATCCCCATCCATTCGGCGAGAAAGGAGGCGTCCTTGGCCACACCGTCTTCCATCAGGGCGCGGATGCCGCCGCACTGCGCGTGCCCCAGCACGATGATGTGCTTTATTCCCAGGTTGCGCACGCCGAACTCCAGCGCGGAACAGGTGCCCTGATAATGGCCGCGGTTTTCGGCGGGGGGAACCAGATTCGCGACGTTGCGGATCACGAACAGATCGCCGGGCGCACAATCCAGCACCAGCGCGGGATCGACGCGGGCATCGCAGCAAGCCACCACGAGAACTTTGGGTGTTTGCCCCTGCACCAGTTTACGGAACAATGAGTCGTTCGTAATGTAATGGAGCTTGCGAAAACGCCTGAAGCCCTCGATAAGTTTATCGGGCGAACTCATGATGCACCCAGCAATTGCTGCAGCGCCTCACGGTATTTGTCGGCCGTTTTTTGCAGTACATCTTGGGGTACCCGTGGTGCGGGAGGCCGCTTGTTCCAGCCGGATGATTCCAGCCAGTCGCGCACGAACTGTTTGTCGAAACTGGGCGGGTTGCTGCCGACGCGATATTGGTCGGCCGGCCAGAACCGCGAAGAGTCCGGCGTCAACGCTTCGTCGATCAAATACAGTTTGCCCGCTTCATCCACGCCGAATTCAAATTTGGTGTCGGCGATGATGATGCCCTTGCCCGCCGCATAATCTGCCGCTTCGGTATAGAGCGCCAGCGTCGCGTCGCGCACTTCATTGGCGCGCGCTTCACCGAGCAATTCTTTGGCTTGTTCGAAGGAAATATTCTCGTCGTGCTCGCCCACCGCCGCCTTGGTGGAGGGCGTGAATAACGGCTGCGGCAATTTCTCCGCTTCACGTAATCCCGCAGGTAATGCGATGCCGCATACCGCCCCGGTTTTCTGGTAGTCCTTCCAGCCGGAACCGACCAGATAGCCGCGCACGATGGCTTCTATCGGCAACGGTTTGAGCTTTCTGGTAACAAAAGCGCGACCCTTTACCTGGGCTTGCTCTTCCTCACCCTTGACCACCGATTCCGGCGCGATGCCGGTGAGGTGATTCGGGATCACATGCCCGAGTTTGTCGAACCAGAAATTCGATACGGTGGTGAGCACCTCGCCCTTGCCGGGAATCGGGTCGGGCAAAATCACGTCGAACGCCGATAGCCTATCGGTTTGCACGATCAGCAAATGCTGATCGTCCACTTCGTAGAGATCGCGCACTTTGCCGCGATGCAACAGCGGCAAGCTGGTCAAACTGGTTTGATATAACACTGACATTTGGACCTCATTGGCAAGGCGCACACCGGGAAAGCAGAAATACAGCCCGGCTCATAAATCACCGGTTATTTTTGTTTGTTCATGACAAGGCAGGTAACGTGGTAGCGGCAATCTGCGCGGCCTGCTGTTTGCGGTAATCAACCAGGCGTTGCGCCAGTTGCGCATCGTTCAAAGCCAGCATGGAAACGGCGAACAGCCCGGCATTCGCCGCGCCCGCCTCGCCGATCGCGAACGTCGCCACCGGTATACCCTTGGGCATTTGTACGATAGACAACAGCGAATCCATCCCTTTCAGGTACTTGGACGGTATCGGCACACCCAGCACCGGCAGCGTGGTTTTGCCGGCTATCACGCCGGCCAGATGCGCCGCACCGCCGGCGCCGGCAATAAAACACTGCACACCTTGCGCGCTGATTTCCTCGATGTAGTCGAACAACAGGTCGGGAGAACGGTGCGCGGAAATCACCCGCGCATCGTAATCCACACCGAAATCCTGCAACTGCCGCGCGGCCTGTTGCATGATTTCCCAATCGTTGGCGCTACCCATAATGATGGATACCAGCGGCTTGCCCATGGTTACGCTTCCTTGTGATAGCGGGCGATGCGTTCGACTTCATTCTTCGAGCCGAGAATCACCGGCACGCGCTGATGCAAGCCTTCCGGCCTGCA
>SCPW01000425.1 GCA_004298605.1 Gallionella sp. | reverse complement strand
GGTGGTGGCCAGCGTGCTGATGTCCATGGGTATGATGATGGTGTCTCCGGCCATCATTTCGCTGCCCTTCAAGATCATGCTGTTCGTGCTGGCCGATGGCTGGAACCTGATAATCGGCTCCCTGACACAGAGTTTTTATACCTGACATGACTCCGGAAACCGTCGTTACCATCGGACAGCAAGCCGTCGAAATGACGCTGATGATTTCCGCCCCGCTGTTGCTCAGCGCGCTGGTCATCGGCCTGGTGGTAAGCGTTTTTCAGGCCGCGACCCAGATCAACGAAATGACGTTGTCTTTCATCCCGAAACTGCTGGGAATTTTTCTGGTGCTGATTTTTACCGGCCCGTGGATGGTCAATACGATGGTCGATTATATCCGGCGGCTGTTCGGCAATATCCCCTGGATGATCGGATAGCCGAAATGATCAGCGTCACCAGCGCGCAGCTCGAAGCCTGGCTCGCCACGCTGATTTTCCCGCTGGCGCGCATCCTGGCCATGATCGGCAGCTCGCCGGTGCTCGGCAATACGCAAGTCCCGAAGCGCGTCAAAATCGGCCTGTCCGTCCTGCTCGCCATCATCATCGCACCGGCCATCGGCGAAATGCCGCCAGTCGCTGTCGGCTCCCCGCAAGGGCTGCTGATAATCATCCAGCAAATCATCATCGGCGTGGCGATGGGGTTCACCATGCGCCTGATTTTTACCGCCGTTGAAATGGCGGGCGAACTGGCCGGCTTGCAGATGGGGCTGGGGTTTGCCAGCTTCTACGACCCGCTGAATTCATCCTATACGCCCATCGTCGCCCGCTGGCTCGGGATGGTCGCGGCGCTGGCCTTTCTGGTCATGAACGGCCACCTGCACATGCTGTCCGCGCTGGCCGAAAGCTTCCGGACGCTCCCCGTCGGCAGCATGCTGTCGGACCGGGGGTTCTACGGGGTGGCCAGTTGGGGGGGCAGCATTTTTGTCTACGCCTTGCAGATTTCGCTGCCGATACTGGCCGCGTTGCTGATCACCAATATCGCGCTGGGAATCCTCACCCGCGCCGCGCCGCAGCTCAACCTGTTCGCGGTGGGTTTCCCCATCACGCTGGCGATCGGGTTTTTCGTGCTGGCGCTGTCCATGCCCCACCTCATCCCGCTGCTGGACAGGCTCGTTCAGGAAGGGTTGGGCACGGTGCTGAACCTCAGGTAAAAAGAAAGGATTGCAGGGGCGCGATTTAACCGGCCACTTACCCATCGTTTTTTGATGGGCTATCCGCCATGCGGACATTGACTTGTGACCGGAACGATCCCCACTCGCCCTGACGGCGCTGCAAAAAACGCTTGATACCGCAAATTGGCGGGGCTTTTTTTAGCTGTTTCCCTAAAGAAAATCGATTTGTTGCCGTTAGAGTACCGGCGGCGACAGGATATTCCCCATTGGCGTCTTACCCATCCGACAAGGCAATTCCGGTCAGGATTGCGGGATGGTTTAAGGGGCGGAGCGAGCGGGTAGCGACGGATAAACAGTATGCGGTGGAGGTGTTCGGTAGGTATAGGTTGAAAAAAAATAAATAAACAAAATACAAAGAAGAAGCTAAGGAGAGGGTGATGATGGGCGATATGAAAATTGCGACACGGTTGACGTTTCTGCTGGCAGTGCTGCTGGCGTTGTCAACGCTGGTCGGCGGGGTGGGGCTCATGGGCATGAGCAAATCCAACGAGGGATTGCGCACGGTATACCAGGATCGCGCCGAGCCATTGGTTGATCTGGGGCTCATCATCGACATGGCCAACCGCATCCGCACCAACGCGGTGACCGCCGCCAACGCGCTCAAGCCGGAGGTGGCCGAAAAAGCCAATGCGGACACCCTGTCGCTGGATGGCGAAATAGACAAGCTGTGGACAAAATACACCGCCACTTTTCTCACGCCCGATGAAAAGCAGTTGGTAGACAATTTTGGCCAGCAATGGAAGACCTACCAGGCATCGCGCAATATCACCCTGAAGCTGGCGATGGAAGGAAATTTTCCCGCTTCCCAGGAAAATGCCGCCAAAGATGCCGGGGCGAAATTTGGCGCCGCGCGCGAGACTCTGTTCAAACTGATCAAGTTGCAGGGCACGGTTGCCAGACAGGAGTATGAAGCGGCAGTATCGCGTTACGAAACGACCCGCAACATTGCCATTTCCCTGATTCTGGTCGGCGCGGCATTGAGCGGCGCGCTGGGGTTTTCGATCATCCGTGGCGTCAACCGTTCGGTGGACGAATTGCGTGGCGTGATGGTGAAAATGTCGGGGGACGGCGATTTGAGCGTGCGCGCCAAGGTGTTCGGCAAAGATGAAATCGGCCAGGCCGCCACGGCGTTCAACGGGCTGATCGACGGCTTCGCCAACATCGTCAGGCAGGTGCTTGGCAGCGCGGATAAAGTGTCCGGCACCGCGGCGCAGCTTTCCACCTCCTCGTCGCAAATCGCGCAAAGCTCGCAGGCGCAAAGCGAGGCGGCCGCTTCCACGGCAGCGGCGGTGGAACAGATTACCGTGAGCATCAGTTCGGTTGCCGCCAACACCGAGGATGTGCGCAAACTTTCCGATCAGAGCCTGCACCAGACCGAGCAAGGCAACCAGAACGTCGCGGCGATGATCGGCGAAATCCGTTGCGTGCAAGAGGCGGTCAATCAGATCGCCGGGTCGGTGAAGGAGTTTGTCGAAAGCACCCGCGCCATTGCCGGCATGACCCAGCAAGTGAAGGATATTGCCGACCAGACCAATCTGCTGGCGCTGAACGCGGCGATCGAGGCCGCGCGCGCCGGCGAACAGGGGCGCGGTTTCGCGGTGGTGGCGGACGAGGTGCGCAAGCTGGCGGAAAAATCCGCGCAGTCGGCCAGCGAGATCGACCAGGTGACCAATTCGCTGAACCAGAAATCCACCCACGTCGAGGCGACCGTGCAGGCCGGTTTGCGCTCCCTGCAGGCAACCCAGGAGCAGGTGGGGCGCGTCTCGACGGTGTTGACCGAAGCGGGCGAAGCGGTCACGAAATCCAGCCACGGCGTGAGGGACATCGCGTCCTCGGTCGGCGAGCAAAGCCTGGCGAGCACCGAGATTGCGCGCAACGTGGAGAAAATTGCGCAAATGTCGGAAGAGAACCGCGCGGCGGTGGAATCAAACGCGCGGGAAATTGTGCGCCTGGAGCAATTGGCCAAGGAGTTGCAGGTTGCGGCCAGCCGGTTCAGGGTGTAGGGGCGGACCGTTTGCCCTGCTTTGTTAGAAAAATTGACGATGTTAAACAACATGAAAATTAGCACACGGTTAACGCTCCTGCTGGTCTTGTTGCTGGCGGTGGTGGCGGCTGTCGGCGGGTTGGGGTTGTACGCCTCCGGCAAATCGAACGGCGCGATGAAATCGGTGAACGATGACCGGATGATCCCCATCATGCAACTGAACGCCATCTACCGGGCCAAC
>SCPW01000424.1 GCA_004298605.1 Gallionella sp. | reverse complement strand
GCCAGTTCCAATGCCGCCTTCAGGGTGAGCGGGGCAACCGGCTCGGCGGCGCGCGGAGCATGAGTAGGGTTCGACCCGTAAACGCCACCGCGTCCGGTATCAATAGTTTGCGCAAAAGATAGGTTGAAAAACAGCGCCACCAACCCGAACGGCAATAGATGTCTCAGCATCGAATTCTCCAGAATAAAAGGACGAATCCGGCGAAACGGAACCGCGCAGGCTAAAAAGCGCGTGCTGGTTTAAGGGAGTTGGAAATTATTAAAGTACCGTTAATCATGCCACCAACATCACCCCATCCCCACCCCAACCCTCCCCTTGAAGGGGAGGGAGTAGTGTTCCTCCCCCTTCAAGGGGGAGGCTAGGTGGGGGATGGGTTTTACTTTAATTTTATAAATGGTATTTTGGTAATTTCCTGCCCCCGAAGAGGTGGCATCCGTCCCGCCGGTTTAGGCGAGAGTTGCCCTGGGCGGGCGATCGAGGAGTGCTTGCGGCGCCGAGACGAAAGTGCTGCCCGGATCTGCGACCGGGGTGATACATCCCGCCAGCAGCTTTACGCCAACGGAAGTGGCCGGGAGCGAGGAAAAGACCGGATGCACATGAGCGTGATGGTGGTCGCCGACGGCGGGCATGTTGCTCGCCCTGTCAGCGTCGGCCGCCGGTTCATCGTGAACATGATCGTGGCTGTGATGCCCGAAATGTGCGGCGTGGCTCGAAGTGTGTTCCAGCGCATCGCAGACACCCACCACCGCAGCGTAGGCGGCGTTCAGCGAGAGCATGGTGGCAAGAAAAAAAGAAAGGCAGGCGCGCATGGCCGGGGAGTATAAGAGCAAACGGGTGGCCAGGCAATCACGCGCGGAATTGGCGGCATGGCGGCATCAGCCGCCCTTGCGCTGCCGCCGCGCCTCGAACAGGCAGATGCCCGCACTCACCGAAACATTCAGGCTTTCCACGCTGCCCAGCATCGGGATGCGCACCAGTTCGTCGCAGGTTTCGCGCGTCAGGCGGCGCAGCCCTTCGCCTTCCGCGCCCAGCACCCAGGCCAGCGCGCCTGCATGTTTAAAGCTGTTCAAATCCTGTTCAGCCTCGCCCGCCGCGCCGGCCACCCAGATGTCGCGTTCCCGCAATTCGCGCAGGGTGCGCGCGAGATTGGTGACGGTGATGTAGGGAACAGTTTCCGCCGCGCCGCAGGCGACTTTTTCCACCGTCGCGGTGATGCCGACCGCGCGGTCTTTCGGCGCGATCACCGCATGTACACCGAACGCATCGGCGCTGCGCAGGCAAGCCCCGAGATTATGCGGGTCCTGCACGCCGTCCAGCACCAGCAGCAACGCCGGCTCGGCCAGCGTGTCCAGCACATCCTCCAGATGCTGCACCCGGCGCGCCGCATCGACGCGCGCCGCGACCCCCTGATGGCGCACATTGCCCGCCATGCCATCGAGGCGCGTGGCCTCTACCGGAATGATGCGCACGCCATTCGCCTCGGCGAGTTTAACCAGGTCGCGCATACGCGGATCCTGGCGCTGCGCTTGCAGATAGATTTCCAGCACACCGTCCGGGTTCTGGCGGATGCGCGAGGTGACCGCATGAAAACCGTAAATCAAGCGCAAATCAGCCATGATGTTTTTTACCCTTGGTTGATTTTTTCGCAGCCTTCGGTGCATCTTTTTGTTCAGGTTCTTCGATGATTTCGTGCAGCACAAAATCGATCTTGGTGCTTTCCATATCCACCTTGACGACCCGCACCTGCACACGATCACCCAATCGGTAACTTTGTCCGGTGCGTTCGCCGAGCAACTGGTGTTTGCCGGCATCGAAGTGATAATAGTCCTTGCCAAGTTCGGAAATATGCACCAACCCTTCGACATACAAATCGTCCAGCGACACGAACATGCCGAAGCTGGTGACCGAGGAAACCGTGCCGGTAAACACGCTGCCGAGGTGGTCGCGCATGTAGAAGCATTTCAGCCAGGCCTCGACGTCGCGCGTGGCGTCGTCGGCGCGGCGCTCGGTCATCGAGCAATGCACGCCCAGCTCGTTCCATTTCTGCGCGGGCTTGTATGTCTTGCCTTGCAGCACGGCCTTGATGGCGCGATGCACCAGCAAGTCCGGGTAGCGGCGGATCGGCGAGGTGAAGTGCGTATAGGCTTCATAGCCCAGCCCGAAGTGCCCGATATTTTCCGGCTCATATTTCGCCTGGCGCAACGAACGCAGCATCACGGTTTGCAGCAAGCCCGCATCGGGACGACCCTTGATGCGTTTGAGCACCTTCGAATAATCGGCCGCCTGCGGCTCGTCTTCACCGCCGAGCGGCAAACCGAACTCCTTCAGGAATTCGCGCAACGCTTCCAGCTTTTCCGGGGTCGGCCCCTGGTGGATGCGATACAGCACCGTGTGGCCGTGTTCCTGCAAGTAGCCTGCCGCACAGACGTTGGCCGCCAGCATGCACTCTTCAATCAGCTTGTGCGCATCGTTGCGCACCACCGGCACGATGCGCTCGATCTTGCCCTGATCGGTGAAAATCATCTGTGTCTCGACCGTTTCAAAATCGATCGCGCCGCGTTTCTCGCGCGCTTTCAACAGCTTCTGAAACAAGGCGTGAAGATGTTGCAGGTGCGGCACGATCGCGGCGTTGCTCTTGGCCAGTTCGCCATCCGGCTGCGCCAGCATTTCGGCGACTTGTGTGTAAGTCAGCCGCGCATGGGAATACATCACCGACGGATAAAACCGGTATTGGCCGATATCGCCGCTGTTGCTGATGTGCATATCGCACACCATGCACAAACGATCCACCCGCGGGTTCAGCGAGCACAGGCCATTGGACAATTCTTCCGGCAACATCGGGATCACGCGGCGCGGGAAATACACCGAGTTGCCGCGCAGAATCGCCTCGCGGTCCAGCGCATCGCCCGATTGCACGTAATGGCTGACATCGGCGATCGCCACCACCAGGCGGTAGCCGCCTTTTTCCGGCGCGCAATACACCGCGTCATCGAAGTCGCGCGCGGTCTCGCCGTCGATGGTGACCAGCGGCAAGTGGCGTATATCCTCGCGCCCGGCCCAATCTTCGGCGGCGACCACGGGAGAAATTTTCTTGGCTTGCCGTTCCGCATCCTTGGGAAACTCATACGGCAAATCATGC
>SCPW01000423.1 GCA_004298605.1 Gallionella sp. | reverse complement strand
GCACGAGCTGTTCAAGGTTGACCCGCGCTGGCTGGATGCCCCCCGGCTGGAGCAAATGGACGACGGGGAACCGGTCGAACTGTTGCTCCAGGAAGGCGGCAGGGTAAAGGTTTCCGCGGGGCGCATCAAACCGCTGGCGCGCACACTGATCGAATTGTTCGACGCCAGAATGGGCGGCGATGAAATCCGCCTGTCCCGTTATGATGTGGCGCGCATCGACGAATTGTCCGGAATGGAACGCTGGCAATTCAAGGGCATGGATGCCGCGACAGACCTTGCCAACAAGCTCAAAAACACGGCGGGCATCAAGGCGGTGAACCCGCCGGAAGGCTTTTTACTGCAATTGCGCCCCTATCAGCTCGAAGGCTTGTCCTGGCTGCAATATCTGCGCGAGCAGGAGCTGGCCGGGATATTGGCCGACGACATGGGGCTGGGAAAAACCGCGCAGGCTCTGGCGCACCTGCTGCTCGAAAAACAGGGCGGGCGGATGGACAAGCCATCGCTGGTGGTGTTGCCCACCTCGCTGATTTTCAACTGGAAGCGCGAGGCGGAACGGTTTGCCCCGCAGCTCAAATTGCTCTCCCTGCACGGCAAGGAAAGGGCGGAACATTTCCCCACGATTCCGGAGCACGATGTCATTCTCACCACTTACCCGCTGCTGTGGCGGGACGAAAAGGCATTGGCGGAGCACGGCTACCACCTGCTGATCCTGGATGAAGCGCAGACGGTGAAAAATGTTTCCAGCCAGGCCGCGCAAGTGGTGCGCAAACTGAACGCGCGGCATCGCTTGTGCCTCACCGGCACGCCGCTGGAAAACCACCTCGGCGAACTGTGGGCGCAGTTCGATTTTCTGCTGCCCGGATTGCTGGGGGATGCCAAGTCATTTGCCAAAACCTGGCGCACCCCGATTGAAAAGCATGGCGATAAATTGCGCCGCGACCTGCTGGCCAGGCGCGTCAAGCCCTTCATCCTGCGCAGGCGCAAGGAAGATGTGGCGCAGGAATTGCCCCCCAAAACATTGATCGTGCGCACCGTCGAACTGGAGGGCGGGCAGCGCGATCTTTACGAAACGGTGCGCGCCGCCATGGATCAGCGGGTGCGCGAAGAAATCGCCTCCAGGGGTTTCGCGCGCAGCCACATCATTATTCTCGACGCGCTGCTCAAATTGCGCCAGGTATGCTGCGACCCGCGCCTGCTGAAATTGGCCAGCGCAAAAAAAGTCAAAGAACGCGCCAAGCTCGACCTGCTGATGGAAATGCTGCCGGAACTGGTCAGCGAGGGGCGGCGCATACTGGTATTTTCGCAATTCACCAGCATGCTCGAACTGATTGAAGCGGAACTGGCTGCCGAAAAACTGGACTACGTGAAGCTCACCGGCGACACGCAAAACCGCGAAGAAGTGGTGCGCCGTTTCCAGGACGGTGAAGTGCCGGTTTTCCTGATCAGCCTCAAGGCGGGCGGGGTGGGGCTGAACCTGACCGCAGCCGACACGGTGATCCATTTCGATCCGTGGTGGAACCCTGCGGTGGAAAACCAGGCCACAGACCGGGCGCACCGCCTCGGGCAGACGAAGAACGTATTCGTTTACAAGCTGGTCGTGTCCGGCAGCATCGAAGAAAAAATACTGGCGCTGCAAGAGAAAAAAGCCGAGCTCGCCGCCAGTATTTTGTCGGAAGACGCCAACGGCCTGGTCAAATTCGGCGAAGCCGACATCGCCGCCTTGCTGGCCCCGCTGCCTGGCGGCGATGGCGCGTAACCCGGTCTCCCACCGCATTTTCCAATTCCGCGAACAGAAGCCCATTACGCCGTCTAATCGAGGCATCCAACGGCAGATGGCGGACGTAGCATGGGGCGCGTCTGAACCGTTGCACGGGGAGAGATTTGAAACGTCGCTGCCTTATTCCGGCCAGCATTAAAAACAGGATTCTGTGGTCTTACTGTGTCACAAACGAAAATCGTTCAATAGAGCTGCGCTTATTCCTTCCCCCTGCAAGGGGGAGGGAATGCTGTCCGGTGATCCGGAAACCCGTTCGGCCAGCCTGCTTTGATCCTCAATTTACCGCGCCAGGCTGTAAGGAGACAGCATGAGCAAAAAACAGAACGAACCCGATTCGTTGCGGGCAGATTCCGGGGTGTCGGAACGCCCCGCCGATGAGCTCCTGCATGAACTCCAGGCGCATCAGATCGAGTTGGAGATGCAGAACGAGGAATTGCGGCAGGCACAGATATCCCTGGAAATTTCCCGTGAGCACTACGTCGATTTCTATGATTTTGCCCCCGTCGGTTATCTCACCCTCACCGATAAGGGGCTGATTTCCGAAATCAACCTCACCGGCGCCACGCTTCTCGGGGTGGAGCGCAACAACCTGCTGCGCCACCGCTTCGATTCTTTTGTCACCCCGGAAGACCGCGACCGCTGGCACCGACATTTCCTGGCGGCGTTAAATTACGACGAAAAACTGTCTTGTGAGCTGGCTTTCAGGCACGGCGATAGGACGCGATTTTAC
>SCPW01000422.1 GCA_004298605.1 Gallionella sp. | reverse complement strand
CCTTCGGAAGCCAGATATTCCGCCGCATTCAGCGATTCATCCAGGGTGATGCCGAAGCCGCGTTTGAGCAGGACCGGCATTTCGGTTTGCCGCCCGACGATTTTCAGCAGCTCGAAATTCTGCGTGTTGCGCGTGCCGATTTGCAGCATCACGCCGGTCGGGTTTCCGGCCTGGTGCAACGCCTCGCGAATTTCGTTGAGATGCGATTCGTGGGTGATTTCCATCGCGATCACCTTGATACCGTAATTGCCCGCCAGCTCGAACACATAGGGCAAGCAATTCCTGCCATGCCCCTGAAATGCGTAAGGGCTGGTGCGCGGCTTGTACGCGCCCATGCGCGTGCATACCTGGCCGTTGTCGCGCACCGCCTTGAGCATGATCCCGACATGCTCGCGGTTATCCACCGCGCACAATCCGGCAAATACGTTCAGCGTGTCCTGCCCGAAGCGTACGCCGTTGTAGTCGAAATGCGTGGGGCGCCGGTCGTCCTTGTGCCGCCCCAGAATGCGGTACTCCTCGGAAACACGCACCACGCGCTCGACGCACGGCAGGCTTTGCATATCCTCGATATCCAGAGCTTTGGTATTGCCGATCAGATAAATCTCGGTCAGGTTTTTTTCGCTGCCATGCTCGACGTGCACGCGTGTCTGGATGCCTTGCAGCGTCGCCAGATGCGCCAGCAATTGATGGTACTCCTGCGCCTGTTCGCTGACGTTGGAGCCGAGTATCAGGATCATTTTTATTCCCGGAAATTATTTGTTCAGCAGGATTGCCGATTGTGCCGGCCACTGCGCCAGCGGGTCGCGCGTAAAACCGCTCTTGGCAAATAGTTGCCAGCGCCCGATCACATAGCACACCAGCACGTTGGCATATGCGCCCACCTCCACCGCTGCGCCCATTTCGCCCTGCGTGGCGGCTATGCGCAACGACTGCTTGAGCGTGGCCTCGATGCGGTCCATCAGTTGATTGATGCGCTGTTGCAGGCGTTCGTTCTCGTTCACCAGCGCGTCGCCGGTCAGCACGCGCACCATCCCGCGATTTTTTTGCGCAAAGCCGAGCAGCAACGACATGATTGACTCGATTTGTTGCAAGCCGCTTTTTTCTTCCTGCGTGATTTTGTTGATCAGCCCGAACACCGTCTGCTCGATGAACTCGATCAGCCCCTCGTACATCTGCGCCTTGCTGGCGAAGTGCCGGTACAGCGCCGCCTCGGAAATATCCAGCCGCGCCGCCAGTGCTGCCGTCGTGATTTTTTCAACCTTGGGCTGCTCCAGCATCTGCGCCACGGTTTGTAATATCTGTAATTTTCTTTCGCCCGGTTTGCCCGCCATGTTTTTCCCCGCTTAATAACCTAAATTTTCCAGCAGATCACCGCGCCGAAATGTTGCTGATAACTGTTGCAATGAAATATTTTTGTGCTCGCCGTATAGTGCGCTCAGAGCCGTCTTGATTTGCTCAATGGCTTTTGAAAAATAAGCATCTTTGTTTTGCGACAAAATTTCGGCCAGCGATTCGAAATTACGATGATCGACCCCGGATATGTCTAAAGTCCGAGATTGGAGCAATTGCCGCCCCACTAACATTGCCAAATAATGCGCCGCATAAGGCAGAAATTCTGGGGGGGGGACCATTGCAGGTCTTTTGCGCTCATTCTCTACAATACGAAAAATCAAGACAGCCAGAACCGCCTGAGCCGCGTTCAGGTCTTTAAATATGTCATGGTAAAGCTTCCCGAAATGCTCTCTACGCAGAAATTTTGCCTGATGGGGTTTTTTGCGCCAAATTGCCAGTACGGCTTCTGCGACAATCGTGCTGGCAATAGCCAGCGTGCCTCCGCCTCCCTCTTCGCGCTGCCGTTTGTAGGTATATCCTAGTGCTGCGATACCTGTTTCCAACTGTTTTTGAATTTCATCATTCGAATGCAAGTCACGCAAATCTACCGGGTTCTGACTATTGGTCGCATAAGTAATATCCCGCACAAAATCCTGGTCGTCGTCAGCCAACTCATAGAGCCGCAATAAAACATATACACCACTAAAATCCTGTTTTGATTGATTCAAAGTTTGCTGGATGGTTTTACAAGTTTGGCCACCATTGATAATTTGAATCCCCTCGACCTTAAGTTGGTAACTTTCACCTTGCAACGCGTTGTGGCGGAATTTCCTACAAATCATCGTAATGCCGTTATTAAAGAAATAAAAATTATTACTTTTTTCTTTATCGGCAAGCGTGGCGTGTATCGCCGAATTAACCCGGTTGGCGTGCAGGCCAAGGTAACGGCGAATATTCCGCTCCAACAACAAATCGTTGTGCCGATTAAATAGCTCTGCAATTTCGGTAATGGCAACCTTGCCAACCAGCACGCGACGAAAATCGAACTCTTCAATTACCGCCTTGCCCTGCAATTGAATACTGTCATCCACCGCTTTTTTACTTTGCAACACAGCAACAATATTGTCATGGTTAAAATGCACCCAACTTACCTGATCGGCGGAAAACCCCGTCTGATCAATCCAGGACTGCGCTTGATCGTTCCATTTCGCGCCGTTGTTACACAATATCAAGCGTACATTGGGGATGTGCCCGTCACGTATAAGCGAGCGAATTTCTTCTACGCGCGGAGCAAGATGCCGGTTTAGCTGGATATGCTTGCCCGGGTCAAATAATGTACCGACCATATTGATTGCAGCCTTAACCCCATTTTCCGGAAAGTTTGCCGCGCCCATCAAATCTCTTTTATATTTTCCTTGAAAAATAGTTACGGTAAATTCACCATCATCTGGCTCGCTAAAGTGGAGCGCATCGACACCGACATCATTGCCACCTTCGGTAAGTAACTCGGCAGCCTCTTCCAGCGGCAGCCCGAGCGAGGTGCTCGCACATAGCAAAACGAATGCAACGGATCGTTGTTTGTCGGTGTCATTTTTTGCATAGGGCTCAATTAACGCCAGATGCTCTTGTACAATCCCCGTTAAACGTTGATCTACGATGCTTGCATTAATGTTCATATTTCCTCCTCGGGAGCTTCAACCCTCATGCGGGGAGCAATCATAAGCGATGCAGCACGCCCGGCAACTGCATCACATCACGAATTTTCACATCCACACACGGTGCATTTTTGTTTCCTGAATTCACCCACACCGTGCGCATCCCCAGCCGCTTTGCGGCCCGTAAATTTTCCAGGCTATCTTCGACCATCACACATTGCGCCGCCCTGATGCGGTGCCGCCGCAGCAAGAGCAGAAAGCCGAAGCTGTCCGGTTTGGGGCGATAGCGCATCTGTTCCACCGCCATCACGTCGTCGAATAAATCATCCACGCGCAGCAGCTTGAGCACCGCATGCGCGTAGTGCTGCGGCGCATTTGAAAACACCACTCTCCTGCCCGGCAAGGCCTTCAAAATATGGCGCAGGCGCGGCTCGCGCAGCACCATCCGCCCGAGTTCGGGGAGCTGGTGGGTGTGCCACAAAAAATGCTCGGGTCTGGTGCCATGATGGCGCGTCAGCCCGCTCAACGTCGCGCCATAGCGGTGCCAGTAATGCACACGCAAAGCGTTGGCCGCTTCCTCATCCAGTTGCAGATGCTGCTGCAAATAGGCGGTCATGCTGCGGTTGATGTGCGGGAAAATGTGCGGGTCAGCGTTGTGCAGCGTGTTATCGAGGTCAAAAACCCAGAGCCGCGCGGCCATCGCTATTTGCTCTTTATCAGCGTGCCCACGCCCTCGTCGGTCAGGATTTCCAGCAACAGCGCGTGCTGCACGCGACCGTCGATGATATGCACCGAGCGCACCCCGCCGCGCGCCGCATCCAGCGCCGAAGCTATTTTGGGCAACATGCCGCCGGACAGTGTGCCGTCCGCAACCAGGCTGTCGATCTGCTTCGGCGTCAATCCGCTCAACAGGTTGCCGTCCTTGTCCAGCACGCCCGGCGTGTTGGTGAGCAGCACCAATTTTTCGGCGCGCAGAATTTCGGCCAGCTTGCCGGATACCACATCCGCGTTGATGTTCAGCGTCTCGCCATCCGGACCCACGCCGATCGGCGCGATGACCGGGATGAAATCGCCCGAATCGAGAAAAGTGATGATGGACGGATCGATTTTGCCTATTTCGCCGACCAGCCCGATGTCCAGCATTTTGCCCGGCTCATCCTTGCTTTCCAGCAACAATTTTTCCGCGCGGATGAACGCGCTGTCCTGCCCGGTCAAACCGACGGCCTTGCCGCCATAGCGGTTGATCAGGTTGACGATGTCCTTGTTGACCTTGCCCAGCACCATCTCGACCACGTCCATGGTCTCTTCGTCGGTGACGCGCATGCCCTGGACGAATTCGCCCTGCTTGCCGATGCGCTTGAGCATCTCGTTGATCTGTGGGCCGCCGCCATGCACCACCACCGGGTTCATGCCGACCAGCTTGAGCAGCACCACATCGCGCGCGAAGCCCTCCTGCAACGCGGGGTCGGTCATCGCGTTGCCGCCGTATTTGATGACGATGATCTTGCCGAAAAAACGCTGGATGTACGGCAGCGCCTCGGCAAGCACCCGGGCTTTGAGTTCGGCGGAAGCGGCATTGAGCGGCATGGGGTTTCCTCGGAAAATGGGTGGGCGGGTATTCCGCCCGGCGGCGAAAA
>SCPW01000421.1 GCA_004298605.1 Gallionella sp. | reverse complement strand
AGATCGTGCAGGCCGAGCGGCAATGCCTTTTCCAGCAGCATCCTGACCACTCCCAGCGCATGGCGGCGCAACGCGAACGGGTCTTTGTCGCCAGTCGGAATCTGGCCGATGCCGAACATGCCTGTCAATGTCTCCAGCTTGTCCGCCAGCGCCACGCAGATACCGACCGGGTTGCGCGGCAGTTCGTCGCCGGCAAAGCGCGGCTTGTAATGGTCTTCGATCGCAAACGCGATGTCGTCGCCCAGTCCGTCGTGCTGCGCGTAATAGCGCCCCATGATGCCTTGCAACTCGGGGAATTCGCCCACCATGTCGGTGAGCAGATCGGCCTTGGCCAGCAGCGCGGCTTGCTCGGCTTGCAGCGCGAGGCTATCGCCGCCAAGCAATTGGCCGATCGCCTTGGCGATGGCGCAAACCCGCTCTACCCGTTCGCCCTGTGTGCCGAGCTTGTTGTGGTACACCACCTTGGCGAGCCCCAACACGCGCGACTCCAAAGTTTTTTTGCGATCCTGATCGAAGAAGAATTTTGCATCCGCCAGACGCGGGCGCACCACCCGCTCGTTGCCGCCGATCACCAGGCTGGCGTCCGCCGGGCGGATGTTCGACACGATCAAAAATTTGTTGGTGAGCTTGCCGTTTTTGTCCAGCAGCGGAAAATATTTCTGGTTCGCCTTCATCGTCAGAATCAGGCATTCCTGCGGCACTTCGAGGAACTCGGCTTCAAACGTCCCTACCAGCACATTGGGGCGCTCGACCAGCGCAGTCACTTCGTCCAGCAGCGCGTCATCTTCGATCGGATGCAAGTTTTCCACGGCTGCCGCAGCGGCGAGTTGTTTGGCAATCTCGGCGCGACGCCCGGCAAAACTGGCGATCACCGCACCCTCGGTTTTCAGTTGTTCCGCATAGCTATCGGCATCGCGCAACACAATATTTGGATTGGCGGCCTCGAAACGATGACCTCGCGTCGCACGTCCGGCATTCAGGCCCAACACGCTGATCGGCACAATCTCCGCGCCATGCAGCGCGACCAGCCCGTGCGCGGGGCGCACGAAATTCACGCTGCTCCAGCCGTCGGCGAGTTGATAGGTCATCACCTTGGCGATCGGCAGCTTCGCCAGCGCCTCATCGAGCGCCTTCTGCAAACCCTCAGCCAGCGTCGCACCTGTCACCACGCTGTCGAAAAATAAGGCTTCAGCTTTGCCATCCATTGCGCGTTTGAGTTGCGGCGCCGCTGATGCGTCTGCGCCGAGACTGGCGAGTTTTTTAAGTAGCGCAGGCGTCGCTTGACCATTCGCATTCAAACCTACCGCAACCGGCATCAACTTTTGCGAAACGGGTTTGTCAGCCGCTTGCGCCGCCACGCTGGTGATATGTACCGCGAGGCGGCGCGGCGAAGCATAGGCTGTAACGGTCACATCACTCGTTGCCAAGCCTTGTGTTTTGAGGCTGGTAGCCAAAACGTCGGCAAAACTTTCGCCCAGCTTTTTCAGCGACTTGGGCGGCAGTTCTTCGACAAACAGTTCAACCAGCAAATTCTTGGTGCTCATGCCGCCACCGCCTTCTTCTCAATCTGCGCCAGCACTTCATCTGCCCATGCGCGTGGAGCCATCGGGAAGCCCAGACGCGCCCGGCTGTCGAAATAGCTTTGCGCCACGCTGCGCGCCAGGTTGCGGATGCGACCGATGTAAGCGGCGCGTTCCGTCACCGAGATCGCGCCGCGCGCATCCAGCAAGTTGAAGCTGTGCGCGGCTTTCAGCACTTGCTCGTAGGCGGGCAGCGCCAGTTGTTGTTCCATCAGATGCTTGGCCTGTTTCTCGTAACTGCCAAACGCGCCGAGCAAAAATTCCACATCGCTGTGCTCGAAGTTGTAAGTCGATTGTTCGACTTCGTTTTGATGGTAAACATCGCGGTAGGTGACGCCCGGCGTCCAGGTCAGATCGAACACGTTCTCCACGCCTTGCAGATACATCGCCAGACGCTCCAGCCCGTAAGTGATTTCGCCGGTGATCGGCTTGCAGTCGATGCCGCCGACCTGCTGGAAATAGGTGAACTGCGTCACTTCCATGCCGTTCAGCCACACCTCCCAGCCCAGCCCCCACGCGCCCAGCGTCGGGTTCTCCCAATCGTCTTCGACGAAGCGGATGTCGTTTTGCTTGAGATCGAAACCGAGTGCTTCCAGCGAGCCGAGATACAGCTCCAGAATGTTGGACGGCGCGGGCTTCAGCACCACCTGAAACTGGTAGTAATGCTGCAAACGGTTCGGATTTTCACCATAGCGCCCGTCCTTGGGGCGGCGCGAAGGCTGCACATAAGCGGCCTTCCATGGCTCCGGCCCGAGCGCGCGCAAAAAAGTGGCGGTGTGCGACGTGCCCGCACCGACTTCCATGTCATAAGGTTGCAGCAGCGCACAGCCCTGCTGGTCCCAATAATTCTGTAGCGTCAGGATGATTTGCTGAAAACTTGGCTTTGAGTTTGAGCCGGGCTTCGGTGGAGATTCATGCACGCTCGCGGGCGTTATGTTGGAGCCAAAGGTAAGCATCGGTGATTTCATGCGGTTGCGAAGGGACGCATTTTACTGGTTTTCGACGGCTTTCGTTAGCGTGGAAACAAAACGGGCGAGATATAACCCGCCCGTCGATTTTAATCGTTGCCACGCACTAATTCGTGTCAGGTATTACCGTAAGTGTTTCAACGCCCTCATCATATTTGCCAAGATATTGGCTGATCGTCTCGAAAGTGGCAGTGATAGTTTCGCCATTATTATGATCAGAAGTAGATACTTCCTTGCTGAACATGGAGCCAAGCATCAGCTTGAAAGGGTTAACGTTGACTTTCTGCCCGACAAAATAGGCTTTTTCATTTGCCTTGATTTTTCCAATATCATCGGTTTGATAAATTGCAGCATTAATCACGTCCAATACAAATTCCGTGCAATTCTGTCTGCCCAATGTGTATGGGTTTGCAATCACCGAATAGTGCGGTTCATGTAACTTGCTATAGACATCTGAGCCAATTACACCCAGTAACCGTTTTTGCAATTCAGCAGAGGGAATAATGACGCCCGCTTCCAGTTCGGCAACCCCGGCAAAAAAATCTACCGGAAAATCTTGGGCCAGTGCACTTACATCCGGCTGCCCATCCTTTTGGTATAAGTTGTAGATTGCATAACCCGGCACTTTTCTGCCATCACTGGTCGTAATCTCGGAATAGACGGCGAAAGCCACGTGGGTAAAATGCATTCCTTCAGGCAACTCCGAACGAGGTCGGCCCATGCGCGCCAGAATCGCCACATAAGCCCCTTTGTCGGCCATTGTTTTTTCAACTTTTTTGGAAAACTTAATAATTTGCTCAGCGGAATAGTGCAGTGCCTCGCCGGCTTGGCTGCTGCTCGAGCTAAATCCTGTTGCTTGCGCCGGGGCTGCGCAAACAAGCATGAAGAACAGAAATATCTGTGTCAGGTAGCGCATAAATTTCCCTAGATTTTTTCGTCAGATTTTTTGCTCTCTTTTGTTTTGAGAGCTTCATTCGGCGGTGTGGTTGTAATGGCTTCATCCGTAATTTTCAGCGGTTTGCCGATGGGTGATGTTGCTGCTTTCATCGATTCATTTGCGGCGCCGATACTTGCCACACCACCGGAAGTCAAGGCAGCGCCCCCGATAGATAAAGGCATTGCGGATGCTGCGGAAGTGACTTGTCCGGAAGCAGCAATGGAATGTGCTGCGCTGGCACTGGCATGGCCGCTAGCTTGTGCCGAATTTTTGATCGCTTGGCCGGCATGGGTATCTTCCCCTGCCAATACGCAACTGCTTTGCGCTGCCAGACATAACGCCGCAATGGGAAGTAACTGTTTTATTTTCAGCATTTCTATCTCCTT
This sequence comes from Gallionella sp., assembly GCA_004298605.1. GTDB lineage: Bacteria > Pseudomonadota > Gammaproteobacteria > Burkholderiales > Gallionellaceae > Gallionella. Next base: position 1,669 of record SCPW01000421.1, on the reverse strand, counting down.
GGTGAGTGGGCCGCAAAACTGGGCGTACTGTACATAAAATCTATCGGCTAAACAACTCGGCTCAGGAAGTTTTGATGAGCATTAATTTCTCCGCCCGCGTCAACGACTTTATCTCCATCTCGCGCTTCAGCGCGGCAGATTTGTCGGCGTGCGTCTCCACAAATACCAGCGCCACCGGCCCGCGAGCCCGCGTGTATTTCGCTGCCATGCCGGTATTGTGTGCCGCGAGGCGTTTTTCAAGGTCGTTGGTGATGCCGCAGTACAGTGTATCGTCGGCACAACGCAGGAGGTAGCAGAACCAGCGCACTCTTTAAACCTCTCCCGGCCTCCCCTTGTCAGGGGAGGGGATGCGCCGCACCCACGCATAGGACAACATCAGCGCGATCAGCAGCATCACCGCCGCATTGCCCCAGCGCACATACGGTGTAATACCATCATAGCCTTGCGCCCGGCCTCGCAGCACGCCTTCTTGGTGTTGCGGCAGTTGCTGCACTATTTTGCCGTCAGCGCCGATGATGGAAGTGACGCCGGTATTGGTGGCGCGCAGCATCATGCGCCCGGTTTCCAGCGCGCGCAGTTGTGAAATCTGGTTGTGCTGCGCGGCGGCGTGCGAATGACCGTACCAGGCATCGTTGGTGAAATTCACCAGCAGTGTCGCCTGCGGCAGGGCGCGGATGATTTCTTCGCCGAACACGTCTTCGTAGCAGATGTTCGCCGCGACGCGCTGCCCGGCGACATCCAGCGGCGCCTGGCGGGCATCGCCGCGCGCCAGATCGCCCATCGGGATGTTGAGCGCGCCGTTGATGAGCGGGCCGAGCAGCGGGCGCAAGGGGATGAATTCGCCGAACGGCACCAGGTGCTGTTTGCGGTAATGCTGTTCGCCATCTTCGCTGAGCGAAAATACGCTGTTATAGTAGCTGCCGTTGTCGCGCTCGAAGGCGCCGATCAATATATCGCCATCGTTCTTTCTGGCATGTTCGCGGAGTTCTTCGACCAGGCTTTGCGGCATTTCCTGGCGCAACAGCGGCAGCGCGGATTCCGGCAATACGGTGAGGCGTGCCGGGTTTTGCAAGGTCAGGCGGAGGTAGGTTTCCAGCGTGCCCGCCAAGGATTCTTCGCGGAATTTGATGTCCTGCGCGATGTTGCCCTGCACCAATGACACGCTGAACGATGCGCCGCGCGGCTGCGTCCATGCGATGGCGCGCAACGCTGCACCGCTCACCCATAGAACAAGTAGCGCGGCCAACGCGACCATGCCAGGCCTGCTCCAGCGCACCGCTCCCGCATTGCCGTTCGCCCCGATGTATTGAAGGGCGAACGTGCCCAACAATCCGGCGCCCACCGCCGCCGCCAGCGACACGCCGTACACGCCGAACAGTGGCGCATATCCCGCCAGCGGGCTGTCACTGTGCGCATAGCCCAAGGTCAGCCACGGGAAGCCGGTGAATATCGTGCCGCGCAGCCACTCGATCAGCACCCATATCGCAGGTATCACCAGCGCGGCGCGCAGCCCGTTTGCCGCCTGAAAGCGCGCCTGCGCATAGCCGGCCAGAGCAGGGAACAAAGCGAGAAATGCAGCAAATAAAAAAGTGGCGGGCAACGCCAGCAGCATCGGCATGTCGCCATAATCATGCAGCGCAACATATATCCAGCCGATGCCCGCATTGAA
>SCPW01000420.1 GCA_004298605.1 Gallionella sp. | reverse complement strand
GGCGGGCACGGTGAAGGCGCGCAAGAGCGGTCGCCATGCGACCTCCGACTGGCTGGAGATCGAGAAACAGCGCGGCATCTCGGTGGCCAGCTCGGTAATGCAGTTCACCTACGACGATTGCGTGATCAACCTGCTCGACACACCCGGCCATCAGGATTTTTCCGAAGACACCTATCGCGTGCTGACTGCCGTGGACGCGGCGGTGATGGTGGTGGACGCGGCCAAGGGGGTGGAAGCGCAAACCATCAAGCTGCTCGAGGTGTGCCGCCTGCGCAACACGCCGATCATCACCTTCATCAACAAGATGGATCGCGAGGTGCGCGACCCGCTGGAAGTGCTGGACGAGATCGAATCGGTGCTGAAAATCCACTGCGCGCCGGTAACCTGGCCGATCGGCATGGGCAAACGTTTTCAGGGCGTGTACCACCTGCTGAATGACGAAGTGATGCGTTTCACGCCGGGCGAGGCGAAGGCCGATCAGGAGGTGGAGGTATTGAAGGGTTCGCAGATCGAGCAGCTTGCGCGGCAATGCCCGAGCGAGATGCAGGTCATGCGCGATGAGACAGAACTGGTCAGCGGCGCGGGTGCATCGTTCGACTTGCAGGAATTTCTTCGGGGCCAGCAAACGCCGGTATTTTTCGGCTCCGGCATCAATAACTTCGGCGTGCGCGAGGTGTTGCGCGCGTTGGTGGATTGGGCGCCCGCGCCGTTGCCGCGCGAAACCGATGTGCGTGTGGTGCAACCCACCGAAGCCGCCTTCACCGGTTTCGTGTTCAAGATTCAGGCCAACATGGACCCGAACCACCGCGACCGGATCGCCTTTCTGCGTGTGTGTTCGGGCCGCTACACCTCCGGCATGAAGGTCAAGCATCGCCGCACCGGCAAGGAGATGAAACTGGCCAATGCGGTGACCTTCATGGCGAACGAGCGCACGCGCATGGACGAGGCTTACGCGGGCGACATCATCGGGGTACATAATCATGGTCAACTGCAAATCGGCGATGTGCTGACCGAGGGCGAAGCGCTCACCTTCAAGGGCATCCCCTATTTCGCGCCGGAACTATTCAGCCGCGCGAGGCTGCGCGATCCGATGAAGGCCAAGCAACTGGAAAAAGGATTGCGCCAGCTCGGCGAAGAAGGGGCAGTGCAAGTATTCTCGCCGCTGGTGGACAACACGCCGCTGATTGGCGCGGTAGGGCAGTTGCAGTTCGAGGTGGTCGAGCACCGCCTGAAATCCGAATACGGCGTGGACGCGGTGTTCGAGCGCGCCGGCATCCACACCGCACGCTGGGTGGCTTGCCCGGATGCCGCGCACCTCAACGAATTCGTCAAGGCCAACCAGGGCCGCCTCGCGCGCGACGTGGACGGAAACTACGCCTACCTCGCCGACACCGGCGTGAACCTGCGTCTGGCGATGGAACGCTGGCCGAAAGTGCAGTTCCATGCGACGCGCGAGCATGGGCAACGATTGTAGGGAGCCTTACATGGGTGCCTTATGATCCTAAAAACGGCAATTCATCCACGAAGTGGGTTAAGCAGGGATGGGCGTCTTTTGCACAACTCGCAAAAACACGAAAGGCACGAAATAAAAACAATTGGTTGCCTGCTTATGGCAGTTCACCCATCAGATGTCGTGTAACACAAAAAAATGTTTTTGAATTTGTTAGTGTTATTT
>SCPW01000419.1 GCA_004298605.1 Gallionella sp. | reverse complement strand
ATTCTCAACGATAACGACATGTCCATCTCGCAACCGGTCGGCGCGCTGAACAATTATCTGGCCAAGCTGATGTCGGGGCGTTTTTATGCCGCGATGCGGCGCAACAGCGAGAAAATGCTCAAGGGAATGCCGCCGATGCTGGAGTTTGCCAAGCGCGCCGAAGAGCATGTCAAAGGCATGGTGACGCCCGGCACATTGTTCGAGGAATTCGGCTTCAACTACATCGGCCCGATTGACGGTCATGACCTGGATGTGTTGCTGGATACGCTGGGCAATATCCGCCATCTCAACGGTCCGCAGTTCCTGCACATCGTCACGCAAAAGGGCAAGGGCTACGCGCTCGCCGAACAGGACTGCACTTTGTACCACGGCGTGAGCAAGTTCGATCTGGCGAGCGGGATTGCCGCCAAGCCCGCCCCGGTCAATGCCGGAGGGCAGCCGGACAAGCCTACTTACACCGAGGTGTTTGGCGGGTGGCTGTGCGACATGGCGGCGCGGGACGAACGCCTGGCCGGCATCACGCCGGCGATGTGCGAAGGCTCCGGGATGGCGGAGTTTTCCGCGCGCTTCCCGAAGCGCTATTTCGATGTGGGTATCGCCGAGCAGCACGCGCTGACGTTCGCCGCCGGCCTGGCCTGCGACGGCTACAAGCCGGTGGTGGCGATTTATTCGACATTTTTGCAGCGCGCCTACGATCAACTGATCCACGATATCGCGATACAGAATTTGCCCGTCGTGCTGGCCATCGACCGCGGCGGGCTGGTCGGGGCGGACGGCGCGACCCATGCGGGCAGCTTCGATCTTTCCTATTTGCGCTGCATTCCCAATATGACAGTGATGGCGCCGTCCGACGAGGACGAATGCCGCCAGATGCTCTACACCGCTTTCCGGCTGGATACGCCGGCTGCCGTGCGCTACCCGCGCGGATGCGGTCCCGGCGTGGCTGTCAGGCAGGAGATGCACGCCTTGCCGGTCGGCAAAGGCGAATTGCGGCGCAGCGGGCTCGGCGTGGCGATATTGGCTTTCGGCTCGATGCTGGCGCCCGCGCTGGCGGCTGCCGAACACCTCAACGCCAGCGTGGCGAACATGCGCTTTGTGAAGCCGCTGGATGCCGAGCTGGTATTGCGCCTGGCGCGCGGGCACGAACTGCTGGTGACGGTGGAAGAAAACACCGTGCAGGGCGGCGCGGGCAGCGCGGTGGCGGAATGCCTGCACCGGCACGGCATCGCCATCCCCCTGCTTCAACTGGGCTTGCCGGATAAATTCATCGAGCAGGGCGAACATGCGAAGCTGCTCGCGGATTGCGGCCTGGACGCCGCCGGGCTGGCCGCCACCATTAAAAAAGCGACAAGTAACCCGATAGAAAGCCTGCCATGAATACCGTTGCGCGCAATCATATTCCCGATGTGCAAAACTCCGCCGACACGCGCCAACTGGCGATCAATCGCGTCGGCATCAAGGGCATCCGCCATCCGGTCAGGGTGAAGGACAAGAGCATCGGCGTGCAGCACACCATCGCCACCTTCAACATGTACGTGCATTTGCCGCACAATTTCAAAGGCACGCACATGTCGCGCTTCGTGGAGATACTCAACGAGCACGAACGCGAAATTTCCGTGGAATCATTCGAGAGCATTCTGCATGAAATGGTGACCCGCCTGGAAGCGCGATCCGGCTATATCGAAATGAGCTTTCCGTATTTTGTGAACAAGGCGGCGCCAGTGTCCGGCGTGCAAAGCTTGCTCGATTATGACGTGACGCTGATCGGTGAAGTCATCGACGGAAAAACGCGCACTACCATGAAAGTGATTGTCCCTGTCACCAGCCTGTGCCCGTGCTCCAAGAAAATTTCCGAACGCGGCGCGCATAACCAGCGCTCGCACGTCACGCTAACCCTGCGCACCAACAGCTTTGTCTGGATCGAAGATGTGGTGCGCATCGCCGAGGAGCAGGCTTCCTGCGAACTGTTCGGCTTGCTGAAGCGCCCCGATGAGAAATTTGTCACCGAACGCGCTTACGACAACCCCAAGTTTGTCGAAGACATGGTGCGCGACGTGGCGGCGGTGTTGAATGCCGATGAGCGCATTGACGCCTATGTCGTGGAGTCGGAAAATTTTGAGTCGATCCATAACCATTCGGCCTATGCGCTGATTGAAAGAGATAAAACGGTGAAGGGGGAAGGGTAAAGGGGGAAGGGGAATATAGCGCGCGAAGCGCGCCACCCTTCACCCTTCACCCTTCACCCTTCCCCCTTCCCCCTTCCCCCTTCCCACTTCCCACTTCACACAACAAACATGAAACCCATCGCCATTTTCCGCCATGCAACCCACGAAGGCCCCGGCTATCTCGCCGGATTTCTCGACGCGCGACAACTCCCCTGGCAGTTGATCGCGATTGATGCCGGCGATGCCGTGCCGCACAGCGCGTCGGCTTATGCCGGGCTGGTGTTTATGGGTGGCCCGATGAGCGTTAACGACGATCTGCCGTGGATCGCGCCGGTGCTGGCCTTGATCCGCGATGCGGTGGCGCGGGACATCCCGGTGCTGGGGCATTGCCTCGGCGGGCAACTGATCTCCAAGGCATTGGGCGGCACGGTGTCGCGCAACCCGGTCAAAGAAATCGGTTGGGGCGTAGCATCAGTGTCCGACAACGACATCGCGCGCGACTGGTTCGGCGATGTGCAAAAATTTCAGGCGTTCCACTGGCACGGCGAAACCTTCACCCTGCCGCAGGGTGCAACGCACCTGCTGTCCAGCGCGCACTGCGCCAACCAGGCCTACGCCATCGGCAAACATCTCGCGCTGCAATGCCACGTCGAGATGACGGCTGAATTGATCTCTTCTTGGTGCGAAGCTGGCGCGGAAGAAGTTTCCTCAAGCAAGGCTAGCCCGGCAGTGCAACCGGTGGAAGAAATGCAGCGGCAGATGGCTGCCGAGTTAGCGCAATTGAACGGTGTGGCGGATCGGTTATATAGCCAGTGGGTTAATGGCTTGTGTGCTGACTAAGGGAGTTGGAAATTATTAAAATACCGTTAATCATGCTACCAACATCACCCATCCCCCACCTAGTTGCCCCCTCGCTAACGCTCTCCCCATTGAAGGGGGAGGAACACTACTCCCTCCCCTTCAAGGGGAGGGTTGGGGTGGGGATGGGTTTTGTTTTGACATAATTTATAAATGGTATTTTGGTAATTTCCTGCTCCCTAAAGGGTAGATAAGCGCAGCGCAGCCCCTTGTATGAACCAACCAAAATGATATTGAGCCACATATGCAGGAGCGCGGGCGTCCCGCCCGCAAGCAAGTGGCGAAAAATGCGGGCGGGACGCCCGCGCTCCGTGAATATGGCCTTCGGCCTTTATCCACGCTACATTTTTTCAGGGAGCGTTTATCCTGAATGAGCCTTTAAATGCACTGCTGCAAATTGTCGCGTTGTCTATAATGCGCGGGTTTCTGCCATAGCATACCGCCGTTAATAATCGAGGAGATTTTTATGAAAAAATTGATCGCACTGGCTTATTTGGGTTTTGCATTTACTGTTTCCACCCCGGCGTTCGCGG
>SCPW01000418.1 GCA_004298605.1 Gallionella sp. | reverse complement strand
GACCCCGCCGCGCAGTTGCGTAACGGAGTGGAGCACGAGCAAAGCGGCCCGGCAGTGCCGGGATAGTGATCGTTTCGCCGCCGTTGGGATTCAACGGCTTGCTCGATAAGATGCCGGTCTTTCCCGGCTGTCAGGTCTTACGACCACTCTCTTGCGAGAGTAAAGGTCTCCTCGCCCGGAGCAGAAAGGTCGTTCAGATTCAGGCTGGTTGAATCTCACGATAACGAGTCACGAGCGTGAGGGATCACGCGAGCCTCCTTATCGAGGCGGCGACTCAACGTAAACTTGGCTCCAAGGCGTAATCCGAAGAGATAATACTTTGTTCCCGATCATAATATCTATAGCAATTTACGTGTGGCATTTATATAAAATACTTTATCCATTTAAACCTGTATTATTAAGGGAATTATTGGTTCTTTTGCGTCGTTCCCACGCTCTGCGTCACGGCCATTAAGTTAAGGGTCGTAGAGCGTAGGATGGGCAAAGCGCAGCGTGCCCATCACCCTCGGCGATATTGATGGGCACGCTGCGCTTTGCCCATCCTACATCGGTTCCAGGGCTTAACTTAATGGCCGTGACGCTCTGCGTGGGAATGCATCCGGCGACACCCGCCGCAGACCGGTGATCGAAAAAATTCCATAAGCCAATTGTGGGAAAAGCCGGAGGGGCTGTTTGTTTTCACTCAAAAATATTCTGGAAGCTGCCGGGAGCCAAACAACAAGCGATTGTTATTCATCGGATTTCTTTGGATGGCATGGGATATGACTCATTATCGGACGCAAATGACCCACCCGATTTCCTTTGGAGAAACCCCCATGTCAATCAGAAACCCAGCCGGTTTTCGTAACGTGCTTATAGCTTTCGGCCTGCTCCTGCTCGGAGTGGTTTCGAGTACCTGCCAGGCGGCGGATCAAACTTCCTATCCCCGCATGCTGAAGGGCAAATTCGGCTTCGCCGCGCAAGGCTATTTCGGAGCCGATTTCGACGCCGCCTCGCAGCTCACCACCGGCGCCTATGCCGTCCGCGTGGGCGTGTATACCTTCGACGGCAAGGGCAATTGCAGCATCCACAGCATGGCCAACAAAGCCGGCCTGGGCGATGCGGTCGAACAGGATTCCACCGAATGTACCTACGAGGTATACAAGGACGGCACCGGGAAAGTCGATGCGGTCTTGGGAGGGAAATCGTTCCTGACCTTCTTCGTGCTGGTCAACGGCGGCAACGAGTTCATGTTTACCCGGCGGGAAGGCATCAACAACCCGGCGGACCAGGGCGGTGCAACCCTGGTGTATGCCGTCGCCAAGCGGCAATAGCGGCAATTCACCTTCGCGGCAAAAAAAGCCGGATGGTTCGCGCCATCCGGCTTTTTTATGCCATTTTGATATCCGCCCATCGCTTTTTTACGGCATTTTTAGCCGGTCCCGATTACCTTGTTTCGGTAATCAACCAGAGGTGCCAAACAATGGACCTAGCTTTTCTCGTACTGATCTTCGTCTTTTTCGTCCTGACCGCCGCGCTCGCCTTCGGTTGCGACAAGCTGAGGGAAGTCCAATGATTCCGCTTATTTCAATCCGCTCCCGTCCCCGTCCGCCGGGAGATAAACCCGCCGGCGGATGGGGCCGGTGGATTACCCTTCCCCCGAAGAGGGGGCTTCAAAATAGTAAGGTGTATTGATGACCGCGTCTGCCCTGCTCCAAATCGGCCTGTATCTGGTCGTACTGCTGGCCCTGGCCAAGCCCTTGGGCGGCTACATAGCCTGCATCTATGAGGATCGCCCGGCGGGCCTGAACCGCTGGCTGGCGCCGCTGGAACGCCTGATCTACCGCCTGTCCGGGGTGGAGCCGACCCAGGAAATGCGCTGGTTCCAATATGCCCTGGCCATGCTGGTGTTCAACCTGCTGGGCGCCCTGGCGGTATTCGCCCTGCAACGGCTGCAAGCCTATCTGCCGCTGAATCCGCAGAACCTGCCCGGGGTGAGCGCCGATTCCGCCTTCAACACCGCCATCAGCTTCGCGACGAATACCAACTGGCAGGGCTACGGCGGTGAAGTCACCATGAGCTATCTCACCCAGATGCTCGGGCTGACCGTGCAAAACTTCGTGTCCGCCGCGAGCGGCATGGCGGTGCTGGTGGCCCTGATACGTGGTTTCGCGCGCCGCAATACCGGCACCATCGGCAATTTCTGGGTGGATATGACCCGCAGCACGCTGTACGTCCTGCTGCCCCTGTCGCTGATTCTGGCCTTGTTGCTGGTGGGCCAGGGCGTGGTACAGACGTTCAGCCCCTACCAGTCGGTGTCGTTTGCCGAAGCCGTGACCTACGAGCAGCCCAAGTTGGGCGAGGACGGGCAGGCTATGCAGGGTGCCGCGGGCAATCCGGTGACCGAGAAAATCGAACTCAAGGAACAGACCCTGGCCGTGGGTCCGGCGGCTTCGCAGGTCGCCATCAAGCAGTTGGGCACCAACGGCGGCGGCTTCTTCAACGTCAATTCGGCCCATCCCTTCGAGAATCCCACGCCCTTCTCCAATTTCCTGGAAGTGCTGGCGATCCTGCTGATTTCCGCCGCGCTGTGCCACACCTTCGGCGTGATGGTGGGCGATACCCGCCAGGGCTGGGCCATCCTGGCCGCCATGACGCTGATCTTCGTTCCCCTGGTGTTGGCCGTGGTTTGGGCGGAACAGGCCGGCAATCCGGTGCTGGCCGCGCTGGGAGCCGATTCCGGCGGCGGCAACCTGGAAGGCAAGGAAACCCGTTTCGGCATCGCCAATTCCGCGCTGTGGGCCGTAGCCACGACCGCCGCCTCGAACGGCTCGGTCAATGCCATGCACGACTCATTCACGCCCTTGGGCGGCCTGATTCCGATGTGGCTGATGCAGTTGGGCGAGGTGGTGTATGGCGGCGTGGGTTCGGGGCTGTACGGCATGATCGTGTTTGCCCTGGTGGCGGTATTCGTGGCCGGTTTGATGATAGGCCGCACGCCGGAGTATCTGGGCAAGAAGATCGAGGCCTACGAGATGAAGATGGCCGCCATCGTCATCCTGATGCCGCCGCTGCTGGTGCTGGGAGGTACGGCGCTGGCGGTGCT
>SCPW01000417.1 GCA_004298605.1 Gallionella sp. | reverse complement strand
GCCAGCGCCGCCCCTATTCGATGTGGCTGTCCGGCGTCTATCCGCGCGCGCTCGACGGGCTGTGCAAAATATTGAGCCTGGATATGCGCGTCATCGACCCGGCCTGGATCGGCATGAAGCTGCGCAAACTGCTCAATTTTGGCGAACCGCTGGGCGATTTCATGGCGCGCGTGCCGGGCGGCGAAAAAATGGAAAGCTACCCATCGACGGTTTCCTATGTCGCCAAGCTGATTATCCACCGCTACGCGATGCTCGGCATCCTCGACGAGCACGGCTATCCGGTGCAGCAAATGGGCGTGCTGGAAGTCCCCGCCGCGCAAAGCAAATCCTCGGGCGTCAAACCGATGACCGGCAAGGTTTGCAAGGAATGCGGCAACGCCACGGTAATCAAGAAAGACGGCTGCGAATTCTGCACCAGTTGCGGGACGATCGGCGCGTGCGGGTAGCCCCGCAATCAATAGTCACTCCGCGCCCATGCGCGGTTGCAAGAAAAAACCGGAGCGCATGTCTCCGGTTTTTTTATGGCTGCAACGATCAACCGCCATGTTGATTGCTGCTGACCTCAGAGCGGGTAAATTGAACCGGAATACGCTTCCAATGGATCGGATGCGTTGGCCTGCTTGATGGCCGCGTAGGGATAAGCCGCGCCGCTCCACACATCCTGCGGGTCAACCGCATTGCCCTGCCCGACGCTGGTGGTTGCGTAAATCGAGCCCAAATACGCTTCCAGCGGATCAACCGCATCGGCCAATTGGGCGCCGCCATACGGGTAAGGCGCGCCGCTCCATACGTCCTGGGGATCGGCTGCATTGGCCAGCTTGATGCCGGCGTAGGGGTAGTTAGCCGCGCCGCTCCACACATCCTGCGGGTCAACTGCACCGGTTTGCTTGATGTCGGCGCGCGGGTAAATCGCGCCGCTCCAGGCTTCCAGCGGGTCGGCGTTTGTCGGAGACTCGACGAAGTACCCGGCATAGAGGCCGCGCTCGAAGCTGGCGCGGATTGGATCCGTGCCGCCGTCGGCGTGGGCGATGGTTGGCAATAATGCTACGGCGGCCAGTGTTACAACAAGGTTACGTAATTTCATGGTTAATACTCCTTTAATTGATGGTTAGGGGCGATACAGAAGTTGATCGCCGTTGCCAAGATATAAGCAGTAACCGTGCCAGATATTTGATTTATTTAAAATCAATTAGTTAGTGTTATTTTTGTTTTATTATGTATGTTGACAGTGTATGCAATGAACGTTAACATTGCGTCCACAATGAACATTTTTATGGGGCTGAGCGTTTATGATTACTTTGTCAGGATTGAAACAGTTTCTTGATAATCTCGAAGAGGGAATTCTTTTTCTCGACCAGCAACGCCGTGTTTTGGCGATCAATGAAGCGGCTACCCGCATGCTGGGCCAGAACCACGACACCATTGTCAATAAGCTCTGCCCCACCCTTTTTCAGGGGACATCCTGTGCGCGGAGCTGCGAGAAACTGGGGCAATGCACACTCATGGCAAAAGCGGCGCAGCAGAAAAAAAAGATTCAGGATCTCACCGTACAGCGGCCGGACGGCATACTGATACCCTTGCGCATGTGGGCGATGATATTGGACGAGCCGCTGGCGTATTGCGCCGTGGTGTTGCGTGACCGCACCCGCGAGGTGCAATTGGAAGAGGCGGCCAGCGAGAGGCTGCATCTGGGCGGGTTGGTGGGGCATAGCGGTGTGATGCAGGATTTGTTTCGTCAAATCCTGCGGGCGGCGGCCAGTGAGGCAAGCATTCTCATTACCGGCGAGAGCGGCACCGGTAAGGAACTCGTCGCGCGTGCATTGCATGACAATTCGAGCCGCGCCAAGGGTTCTTATATACGGGTACACTGCGCCGCGTTTCCCGAGCAATTGCTCGAAGGCGAGCTATTCGGCCATGCCCGCGGCGCATTCACCGGGGCAGCCGCAGCCCGCGAGGGCCGCTTCGAGGCCGCGCACGGCGGAACATTGCTGCTGGACGAGATCGGCGAGGTTCCGCTGAATATCCAGGTAAAGCTGCTGCGCGTCTTGCAGGAGCGCGAAATCGAACGGCTGGGCGAAAATCAGACGCGCAAAGTGGACGTGAGAATCATCGCGGCAACGCACCGCGACCTGCCGGCCATGGTGCGTCGCGGCGAATTCCGGGCCGACCTGTATTACAGGTTGCGCGTGCTTCCGCTACATGTTCCCGCATTGCGTGAACACCGTGAGGATATTCCGCTGCTGGTCAGCACTCTGCTTGCCAACATGCTCGCACGCTATCCGGAGCGTAACGCCCAACTCTCCCACGAGGCGCTTGACGCGCTTGGCGCTTACAACTGGCCGGGCAATGTCAGGGAGCTGGTGAACGCCCTGGAATATGCGATGGTGCAAGTGGAGGGCACGACAATTTTGGCGCGTCATCTGCCGCCGGAGATCCGGGAAACCGGGCATCTGCCCGCCGGCTCTCAAACGGAGACTTCCGGAACTTCTCCGGCACCGGCCTCAGCGCTCGTACAGCGCTATTACCGCACCCCTGCACAGCAAAAAGGGCAAGAAAAGGAAATCCTCCAGCAAGCACTGAAGGAAAGCGGGGGAAACAAGGCAGCGGCCGCCGAAAAACTTGGCATGTCGCGCACGACGCTGTGGAAAAAACTGAAACAGTATGGCCTCGATGCGCCGGAGCAATAAAACCCGGTTGCAGGGGCGTGATTTACCTCGAAGAGGTGCGGGTATCACGCTCCTGCCGAATATAAGGGAGACGGAATTTTCTAAAGTACCATTTAAAAAATTATGCCACGCCAGAAAAAACATACCCCCTCCCCAACCCTCCCCCGCAGGGATTGAAGATAGTCTTTTTCGTTCGCTTCCTCTCCCGCTTGCGGGAGAGGATTGAGGAGAGGGCATCGGTGGAAGGCTGGTATGGGGGGTGTTGAAGGCGTGATTAGCGGTACTTTAAGAACTTCCACTTCCCTAAGCGACAGGATCAGCGATCGGCCCGAGAGCCGGGTAATCCCGTTTCTATCGCAGATTTGAATAAGGCAGACGCTACTTCCTGAACGCGATCAGGATAGCCCACGCGCCCAGTGCGATATAGCACAGCAGCGACCATTCCGGGATGCCGAGTGTAAGGAAGGTCCAGCCCTTGGCCGCGCATTCGCCGGAGCCATGCATGAGCTGCTTCAGCACATCGGCCATCGGCATGGTTTCCAACATGTAGTCCAGCCCGGGGCCGCAGGCGGGCACCTGATCCTTGGGCAGGTTTTGTATCCAGATGTGGCGCGCGGCGACGCCGATACCGGACAACGACAGCGATGCGATCAGCGCAGCATAAACGCGTTGCCCAACGTGCTTCGGCCCATGCAGCGCGGCGAACGCGAACACCGCCAGTATGGCGATAAAAATAACGCGCTGCACCATGCACAGCGGGCAAGGATCCTGGTGTTTGACGTATTGCAGGAACAGG
>SCPW01000416.1 GCA_004298605.1 Gallionella sp. | reverse complement strand
CGCGGCCGCAAGGTTGAAAACCACGGGTAGGGTTTTGACTTGTTGTGTTTTGCCTTCTTGCGTATAACATATTTGGAAGCAAGCCATGGCCGGCTGAATGCAAATTAAAAAAAAGTTTCTTGGCGGCATTTTCTGTTCCCTATCTGCCTTACTGATGGCGGTCGAGCCGCAGGCGGCCGGGGACGGACAACCCGCGCCACAACTCCGCATTGTCACCTCATTTTATCCGGTTTATATTGCAACGCTGAATGTCGCCAAAGATATTCCCGGCGTTCAGGTTGTCAACCTGACGAAACCCTTCACCGGCTGCCTGCACGATTATCAGCTTGTGCCCGACGATCTGAAGACGCTGGCCAATGCGGATGTTTTTATCATCAACGGCGCCGGTATGGAATCGTTCCTGGAGAAAGCTGTCCGCGAAATTCCGCAATTAAAAACGATTGACGCCGGCAAAAATATTGCGCTCATTAAAGACAAAAACGGGGCCAATCCACATGTCTGGCTGAGCGTTACCCTGGCGATGAAACAGGTTCAAAATATAACCGCGGGGTTGATCGAGCGCGACCCGGCGCATGCTTCTCTCTATCAGCATAACTGCGATGATTATGTCCACAAACTCGAGGTCCTGCGGTCCAGGATGAAGGCCGAACTCAAACAGCTCAAGTCCCGTGAAATTGTCACGTTTCACGAAGCTTTTCCCTATTTTGCCCAAGAGTTTGATTTCAAGATTGTGGCCGTTGTAGAACGCGATCCCGGCTCCGAACCAAGCGCGCGGGAAATGGTGGAAACAGTTCAATTAATCAAAAAACATAAAGCGCGGGCAATTTTCATTGAGCCGCAGTATCCCGATAAAAGCGCGCACGCCATTGCACATGAAACGGGCGCTTCGGTCTGTCTTCTTGATCCGGCCGTTACCGGCCCGATGACGGAAAATGCCTATCTGCAAATCATGGAAAAAAATCTGGCCGCGCTCGTCAAAACGCTGAAAGATTGATTTTAGTCCATATATTTCTTAACGCTGCCCCGGAGGGCCGCAACCAAATACGCTTCGCGTGATTGCCTGCCCGCAGTGCTATGCACAGCATTGCAGGCGGGTCATTCCCGCGAACGCGGGAATCCAGAAAATTCAATACTGGATTCCCATTTTCATGGGAATGAAAATATGAAAGTGCGCCTCCTAAGTGCAAGAAGTATAATTGCACTGAACAGTAAAAACAGAAAGGAGGCGCACCATGAAGGAGTATATATCATTGGACAGCCATAAACGCTACAGTATTATAGAACGTGAAGGTTGCGCAAGCAGAGAGGCAGTACAGTGTCGTATTGGGCACAGCCCCGGATCGATCCGGCAGTATCTGTGCCAGTGTGAGCCGGGCACACCGGTAGCAGTGGAAGCAGTAGGCAACTGGTACTGGATCGTGCAGGAGATTGAAGATGCTCAACAAGTGCCGCAACTGGTGCATCCGCGCAAGGCCAAGCTGATGATGGGGATGATCAATAAAACCGACAAGCTTGACGTACACGGACTGAATCGCCTGCAGCGCAACGGCACCTTGCCGACGGTGTGGATTGCGCCTGGCGAACTGCGGGATCTGCGCGAATTGACCCGTACGCGCATTACTGTGGCCCATCAACGCACCCGCCTGAAAAATCGGATCAGCTCGACGTTCAGCAAGTACGGTCTGACGCTGGAAGAATACAGCGACATGTACGGCAAGAAAGCTCGCGAGGAACTGAATAAGCTGCTCGATCAATTGCCGCCCCAGACCAAATATGTGACGGAAGCGTTGTTGCAGCAATTGGACTTTATCGAAAAACAAATAGAAGGGATGGAAAAACGACTGCAGGAATTGGTGAAAATTACGCCGGCGATACAATTGCTGATGACGCTTCCGGGCGTGGGATTTATCCTGGCCACGACAATTGCCTGGGAAATAGGCGAAATCAACCGGTTCGCCTGTGCCCCCCGTCTGGCGGCCTATGCCGGCACTACGCCCCGTGTTCACGCCAGCGGAGACAAAATCCGCTACGGACAAATGCGGTCGGACGTCAATCATTACCTGAAGTGGGCGTTTGCCGAAGCGGGTAATTCGGTGGCTCTCCATGCTAAACGCATGCCCACACGGCATGTCAGCCAGCTTTATCAGCGAATCCGAGAGCGCAAGGGACACGCCAAGGCGGTCGGGGCCGTGTCCAGGCATCTGGCGGAAGCAGCTTTTTACATATTGAGCAAGCAAGAACCGTATAAAGATCCGGCATCGGAACGGAGTTCTTCCAGAGAGGTGTAAGCGCGAATCTGTCATGAGCCTTAGGCTCGAGGAATGAATGCGACACACCCCTCGAACATATTCATGCCCCAAAGAGGGCGAAGAGATGACTGGGAAAGACCCGTAAGAATGCCTATATTGGAGTGTTGACATTTTCACTTTCAGAGATGACAGATACACGCAGCGGGCGGTAAAAATCAAAACCGCAATCCGGCTTGCGACAATCTCGCCATTAATTCTCCCAGAACACGGTCATCGTCTTTTGCGTCTTTTGATTCGAAAGTAGCCGAAAAGCGCAGGAAAGAGGAAACATCATCCCACGGCACCGTGGAAACAAGATGCTTTCTTATCAAATAATCGGCGGCTTCCTCCGCGGAGTGAAAATCCGTGGCGCCGGCGCCTTTGGGCGCGGGAACATAGAGATAAAAAGTCCCACCCGGCATTTGCACGTCAAAGCCGGCTGAACGCAGACATTTGACCATCTTTTTCAACCGTCGTTCATAATGTCTTGTTATTTTATCGGCGATTGTCTTATCGGCAATACCGGCGCAGGCCGCAAGCTGAATTGCCTTAAACTGGCCGGAGTCAATGTTATCCTTTACCTCGGCATACGCTTTTATCGCCTGCGCCGAACCGGCGACAAACCCGAGGCGCCAGCCGGTCATATTGTAGCTCTTGCTCATCGAATGCAGTTCAACCGCCGCATCCTTGCCTCCCGGCCGGCTCAAAATTGAAAGCGGGGAGCGTTTGTAAACAAGCGTGGCATAAGC
>SCPW01000415.1 GCA_004298605.1 Gallionella sp. | reverse complement strand
GCCGATTTTTTGTAAACCTGGTCTACTTCAGCCTTGATTTTGGCGCTTTCGTCGGTTTTGTCGCAGCCTGTCAGCGCGGCAATCGCGGCGAGCGCCAACCAAATGGTAAATTTCATCTGCCGGACTCCACCACATCTTCATCGATCACCTCATCGCCTTTGCCGATATGTTCCGGCAATTTGCGGGAAATCCACATCTGCCACATGGATACCACGAACATGATGCCGAAGCAGCTCCCCATGCCGGCGCCGGCGCCGATCACCATCAGGGCAAAATCGTGGTTAACTTTAGTGAGGAACCAGGCAACGATATCGGCGCAAATAGAGATGAACGGGATAATGATAATGACCGACTTCAGCCATTCGCGGCGGAAATAGGCGTGAGAAAAAATGAAAGTGACAATAAAGAAGATGAATGTCAGGCCAAATAAATGGATATGCGAAACCCTGATTAAAGTATGGTAGTTGGCGCCGGTGTCTTTCTCTGCCACCTTGAGAACTTTTTCATAACTTTCCAAGCTGGGGAGGTGTGGGTTGCGGTCGTTGTGGCACACCACGCAACGTTTTTCAAATATCGCTCCGATTTTGCTATCGAACTGCTCCTTGTTTGTTCCCTTTAATACCCATTCAACGACTTGCAGGTTTTCGTTGGCGGGCAGCATCTTGGACATCGGCCCCTTCAATGCGCCTTCAAGCCGTGTGCCCGAGTCGCTTCCCGCATATGCGATGACAACGTCTTTGACCGATAGCATCTCCGAACCATCTCTGCCCGCGTGCGATATCCACACCATGGCCATCGCAAATAAATAACCAAAGCCGAGCGTACATAGCGCCCCGGTAAATAATACTTTTCGGCTGAGCGCCAGTTCGGAAAAATGGATAAAGTGACGTTGACTCATGATGGAAGCCTTTGATAATGAATGGTTAATTATGCGTTAAAGTTGGAAATGGTTGAATTTTTTGAGCAAAGCAGCAAATTATGACAGCCAAGCAAATCCTGCATATTATGCCGCAAATTCTTGCCCATCTGCATAAAAATCCTCAAAAAATGGGTAACGGTCTCTTAGAAGTCAAGCGCATAAGTAGGCTATTGGCCGCAATACCGCACATAATGCACTGATGTTCGCGCAAAACCCTATCTGGTGTACTGACATTCGTGTAAAATAGCAAGGTTTCTTAAGACGATGCCCGTTCGCCGGATAGTGGCGAGATGTTCGCATTGGTTTTAAAGATCGACCTGTTCATCAAAATTAACAAAAGGCGGTAGGCTGTGATGTGTATTTCCAATTTTCCCGTATTGCTTATAGGGTGTATTCTTTTCCTGGCAGGAGCACCAGGGGTCGCTATAGGTGATGATAATAACCAACAACCCGAGAGTAAAAATTGCCTTGGCTGTCACGGGATCAGCGGCTTTGCCATCCCTTCGGCTGAAGGCAAAAAACGGGAGCTTCATGTTGGCAGCGAAGAATATTCGAGCGGTGTTCACACGATACTGAAGTGCGTGGAGTGCCACACGGATATCGAGCGTATCCCGCATCAGGTCATCAAAGACATCAAGGTCGACTGCATTTCATGCCACCAGAAGAGGTGGAAGGCTGCCCAGGAAGCCGGGACCACCGGGAAATATAAATATTTGGGTACGGTGGCCCAACAGATAGACCACTACAAGAATTCCATACATGCCCAGCCAAGCAAAAAAGACCCTTCCAAACCCAACGCCTATTGCAGTGACTGCCATAGCGCCCACTACATCACCCCGATCAATAGCAAACGCGGCGAGCCGGGACGCCTGAAGATCCCGGATTTGTGCGGCAAATGCCACAGCAAGCAAGTGGAAGCTTATGCCAAATCGGTACATGGCAATGAGGTTTTCGGCAAAAAAAATGCCAAGGCGGCGGTTTGTGTTGACTGCCATACCACCCATTCCATAGACAAACCAAAGGGCGACCAAGCAAAGCTGGTCATTGGCAAGAACTGCGGCAATTGTCATGAAGAAAGCATGGAAAGCTACAGGGAAACCTACCACGGTCAGGTCAATACGCTCGGCGAGACGCAGACCGCCAAATGTTACAACTGCCATGGCGCCCACGAGATCAAGCGTATCAAGGATCCCACCTCACTGGTGCATGTTAATAACCGCCTGGAGACCTGCTCGAAATGCCACAAGAACGCAAGCGAGGGTTTTTTGACATTCCAGCCCCACGGCAATACCCACGACTACGAGCGTTATCCGGAGATGTATGTTGTCTCCAAATTCATGATCGGGCTGTTGTTCTCCGTGTTTGCATTCTTCTATATGCATAGTGCGCTGTGGTTCTACGCGGAATACCGGGATCGCAAGAGAAACAAGGGCAAACAGCATATCGACATCAATAAAATCAACGGTGCGCATGCTCATGCCGAAGAGACGCATCCTGAAGGTGAAAAATATGTCAGGCGCTTTGGCTGGATATGGCGCACTGCCCACCTCGCGCTGGCGCTGGGCGTGATGATGCTGGTTATTTCCGGTATGGCCCTGCTGTTTGCCGGAAGCACTTGGGCGCCGATTGTTATCAAGATGCTGGGCGGCGTCAAAATTGCCGGTATCGTGCATCGAATTGGCGGGATGATGTTTGTCAGCGTGTTTTTCGGCCATGTGTTTTATCTCATTTACTTCATAAGTACCAATTGGAAAACTTGGAAAGTATTCGGGCCAAACTCCATGGTGCCAAACCTGAATGACCTGAAAGGTGTTATTGGCATGTTCAAATGGTTCTTCGACAAAGGCCCGCGCCCCGTTTTCGACCGTTGGGCCTATTGGGAGAAGTTCGACTACTGGGCGCCGTTCTGGGGTCTGACCATTGTGGGCGTGAGTGGGACCATGTTGTGGTTGCCGGAGCTGACCTCCCATTTCCTGCCGGGCTGGGTGTTCAACGTGGGCACTATCGTGCATGGTGAAGAGGCGTTCCTGGCGGCGGTGTTCCTGTTCTCGGTACACTTCTTCAACTGCCACTTCCGCCCGGACAAGTTCCCGCAGGATATCTGCATGTTCACCGGCTGCGTGCCCCTGCATGAGTACAAGCACGAGCATTCTGTGGATTATCAGCGTCTGGTGGATTCGGGTGAACTTGAAAAATATCTGGTTGATCCGCCATCCAAGCGCATGACATCAGCCTCCAAGATTCTGGGTGCGACCCTGATTATCATTGGCGTGGTCGAACTGGTGCTGGTGCTGAACGGGTTCTTTGGGCATTAAGGTTGGGTCACTGCGAAGCCGCCGGATGAGTGGCTTCCTCCCCATCTCGTACAATCAAAATAGGTGAGTTATGAAATATGCGGTTTATATAGCGATGATCGCTGTTGGTGTGCTTGCAGGGTGTGGCAAGACGGATGACAAAACGGCGTCAGGCAAGGAGCCTGCAACGGTCGCCCAGAAAGCAGCAGAAAACCAAAAAGCAGCAGAAAAACCTGCTCAGCAGGAGGCGTCGGCTATACCAAAGCTGGTACCCGATGTGCGGGCGGGCAATCAATTGGCCAAAGAGGTATGCGCATCCTGCCATGGCATAGATGGGATTTATTCCGAATCCGGATCGCCCTTTATCGCCGGATTGAACGGGGATTACCTTGCGGCTTCATTGCAAGGCTATACGGACGGTTCCCGCAATATCGCCACCCTGAAGGCAGCGGCGGACAAGCTGAAGGTGATGAAGCAGCTTAAACCGCAACAAATAGCCGATGTATCCGCCTACTATGCCAGCCTCGGCACACCTTGGAAGGGCGCCGGTGTTGGCATACCGCCCAGGAAGCCCGAACTATCTCTCAGCAAAGAAAACATCGAAGCTGGCGCAGATATCGCCGAACGCTGTAACTCCTGCCATGGGGAAAGCGGTAATAGTGTCGCTCACCCCGATGCCGCTTCCCTTGCCGCGATGCCACCCGGTTACTTCATTTACTCGCTGAAATCCTATTTCAATGATAGGCGCAAGCACATGATTATGAAGGTCTTTGGCATGGAAAATTCCATTAGCGGGAAAGAGATCGAGCAGCTTGCGGCCTATTATGCCGTCCAAACCCCTCAAAAACCGCCGGTTTCGGCCAAAGGAAATGCCAAGCTCGGCGCGGCCTTCGCCAATGATTGTGAAGGCTGCCATGGCCCCGACGGCAACAGCCTGAACCCGGCTCTCCCCAATTTGACCGGGCAACCAGTGGAATATCTGGCTTTGGCCATGCGGGATTACCGCGATGGCAAACGTAAAGACCCGGCCATGAAGTTTGCCCTCAAAGGTATGAGCGATGACAAAATCGCCAATATTGCGGCCTACTATGCCAGCCAGGAACCTATTTCACTTCATCGCTGGAGAACACAGTCCTCCAAAGAGTTTCGACCGGTTGAAGAAGGCAAGAGGATTGCCAGAATGTGTGACAGTTGCCATGGCAAAAATGGCAACAGCACCAGGCCCGACATACCCAATCTCTCCGGCTTGACGGCGAGGTATCTGACCGAGGCGACCATCGCCTACCGTGATGGTGTCTGGAAACATGACGTCATGCAGGAGATGGTGTCCTTCCTGAAAGACGACGACATCGAGAAGGTCAGCCTCTATTACGCGCTGCAAGAACCCGTAGCGACGAAAGAACCAGGCAAGTTTGATTTGGCGATCGGAGAAAAGATCAAGCCCGCCTGCACCTTGTGCCATAGTGACGAGGGCATCAAAAAAGACCCCAGGATACCCAACCTTAATGGCCAGGATCACCAATACCTCATTGACGCGACCATGGCCTACGCTAATGGCAAGCGCGCCAACGAAGACATGAAGCTGATCGCCAAGGCCATCAAACCGCAGGACGTCAGCAACCTGATCAATGTGGCCGGTTACTACACCGCGCAGAAGGCCAATAAGCCTCCCACAGTTATGCCCCAGCCCGCCATGAAAACCATCGAAAAATGCCATCGCTGCCATGGTGCGAAGGGTGAAAGCTCAACAGCCGGCCTGCCCCGCCTTGCCGGCCAATCGGAGGCCTACCTGGTGGGAGCCATGAAGGCTTATCAGGACATGAGGCGCAAGAGCAAGGATGCGAATGAACATGCCGGGCTGGGTCTGATGGAGATGAAGGGGATAGCCGCTTATTATGCGAAGCAATAGAGGCTCTTGCCAAACTCAGCGCCTGAGTTGAATTAACGTTGAGCCTTGTACAACTGCGCATGAGCCTGGGGGTGCGGAAGTTGGGATCATGCATCCATGATCGTGCTTTACACACCCGAGGGCCACAGACACTGGCGCAAGTACGCGCCTTTGTTTCCGGCAACGAAGCTATCCCGTTTACGCTGACTGATCGCCAGGCCGTCTATGGCTGGATAGCCGATACACTCAAGCAGTTTCACTATCGGGGTTGCACACGCGCCGACAGAGGTGCGCTGCATGGCACACTCTCCGGCAACCACCACGCGCAAGCTGTGTGAGCGAGCGTTCAAAGTGCATGGAGATGCCCGCTACGAGCGGCTGACGGGCATTTCCAACGGCCATCTGTACAATCTGCGCCAGCATCAGGCTTACCTGTCCAAATGCGGATCATTCGACAAGACCCGCCCGGCCAAGGTCAACATCGGTGAGCGGCGCAAGCCCTTTCTTGGTGGTTGCCCCGGCTACCTGCGCGCGGACAGTTTCATTATCGACCTTGAGCGGCTTCATCGCGCAGGCGATAATGTGAAGCTTGCCGGTATCGGGTGTTGGTGCGGTTTTCAAACGTCGAAAAAACCGGACAAATTACTGGATAAAATTCAATGCGTCAGTCATTCATACCTTGAATAATCAATAGGATAAGCTAAATATGCTGCTGATGATCGACAACTACGACTCATTTACCTACAACCTGGTGCAGTATTTTGCCGAGCTGGGCGCAGATGTCGTGGTGTACCGCAACGATGAGATCACGGTGGAGCAGATCGCGAAAATGAACCCGCAGCACATCGTGGTGTCGCCCGGCCCATGCACGCCGAATGAAGCGGGCGTGTCGGTGGCGGCGATCCGGCAGTTCGCCGGCAAGATTCCCATTCTCGGCGTGTGCCTCGGTCACCAGAGCATCGGCCAGGCATTTGGCGGAAAGATCGTCCACGCCAGGACGCTGATGCACGGCAAGACCTCGGCGATCCGCCACAACAACACCAGCGTGTTCACCGGCCTCCCCAACCCGTTCACCGCGACGCGCTACCATTCGCTGGTGATCGAGCGCGAGACATTGCCGGATTGCCTGGAAATCACCGCATGGACGGATGACGGCGAGATTATGGGCGTGCGCCATAAGACGCTGGCGGTGCATGGTGTGCAGTTCCACCCGGAGTCCATTCTCACCGAACACGGTCACGATATGCTGGAGAATTTTTTACAGGGAAAGGCGTAGGGGCGCGGTTCATCGCGCCCATTTTTGCTGCGGCGACAAACCAGGGCGCGATGAACCGCGCACCCCATCAAATTTTTAGAGGCCATCATGAATTACTCGCAAACATTAACCAAGCTGATCGACCGCCACGACCTGCCGTTCGGCGAGATGCGCGAATTGATGCAGCACATCATGGGCGGACAAATTACACACGCGCAGGTCGCGGC
>SCPW01000414.1 GCA_004298605.1 Gallionella sp. | reverse complement strand
ACAGCGTGGTGGCCTTGACCGCACGCGGCCTCAACGGCATGCGCTGGGTGGACTCCAACTACGACGGCCTGCTTACAGCTTACGATCCGGTGTGGAACGAGCTAAAGGTGTGGCAGGACGTGGTAGCGAATGATTGCTTATGGTTCAGCGAGCGGTGCGCAGTATGAAAACCAACCTGAAGCAAATCTTTTTAACACTGCTGTTAGTTCCTGTGCTATGCGTATTTATGTCGAGTTGTGCCCATGCCGATTTACCGCCTTTCGACTACAAAAAGGCCAAACAACTTACCCCGGAAAAACGTCGCGAATACGACGTGGTTTTCTTCAACGAAGTGTTGGTCTGGAACATGAACAGCAACCGTTATGGCCCGGGCTTGATGGACTCCAACATAGGGCGCGATGCCGAATTCAGGCGCATGGCCGGGGACGGTTACCTGCCCGCTTACGTGGCGCTACGCCTGCTGGACATTGTGCGGGGAAGCGAGCGGAACGACCCGGAGGCAGTCGCGATGCTGTTGAAGGCGGCGGATGAGGGGGATGCGTCGGCGATGTGCGCTTTCGGCGCGATACCGATCAATTCACTTGAAGAAAGCTCATATGCGGAACGCAGTGCGCGTGGAGCGCGAATGGTGGAGCGCGGTTTTGCGTTGGGTCATCCGGCGTGCATGGCTTACCGAGGTGGAGACTACCTTTCCGGCAATGTGTCGGCTATTCCTAAAAACACCAAGGCTGCGATGCCATTGCTGCTGGAATCGGCGCGACAGGGCTATTACGTTGCGGCACGATCCTTGTTCGGACTACGCTATGGCAAGGCGTTAGCGCGGCAGTTCGACTTCACTGATTTGAACGAATTGAAGCGTGCGTTGTGCTGGGGACGGCTGGCCGAGCAACACACCAACTGGGCTAGCTTTGATTATTTTTTAGGGTTGTTGAAAGACTACGTCCGTATCAACGACCGCCCGGATTTGCTGGCGCTCAGCGCGCCCTACGACCCAAGACTTGTACCCATTACCCAAACCGTTGTTAAACCCGAAACCTGCATCCAACTTGAACAAGGGGAATGACCATGACCAACACTACACTCACCGCCAGCCAACTCGGATTTCAAAGCCAGTATGAAGCACTCAAAGCGCAGCAAGATGCTTATAAAGCACAAATCTATACGCTGACCAATAACATTCGCCCTGACCAGCTTACCCCCGACCAAACCAACCTGCTCAAAATCGCCCAGATTAAACAGATCGACGCCGAAACGCAGTTGGTGAATTTGAAGACCGACCTGCACCTGGCGCTGACCAATCAAATCAATTCGGCGGACGCAACGCTTGCGGGTATGGCGTCCACCGACCCGGCGCGCGCCCAAGTCCTGGCTTACCAAGCCACTCTCGTTCAAGCCAAGACCGAACTGGATGCCGTCGCACAAAGCTGGGCTATCCCCGCACCCGGCTCGACGCGCTACACGATAGACGGCTATCTCTACAGCAACAACGGCCAATCTCCGCAACCGGTCGGCTTAACGTATGTGTGGGATTCCGTAAAAAACTATGCTGTCGGCGCGGTGAACGGCGCAGTGAACGTTGCCGATACTTTAGGAAATTGGAAAACGGATATAAGCAACTGGTTCAATACGCTCGACCCCAAATTGCAATATCAGGTTTGCAAAAACAACTGGGAGAATGCCGAAAAAGCCATGGGATCGTTTCTTCCAGCATCACTCAAAATACCGGATGGGCTGGTGGGCAAGATCGTGGACAAGGCCATCGGCAACGCGAACGACTACGCTTTCAATACCGCAGCCAACGTGTGCAAAGGCATCATGCCCAAGGCGGATTTGCTTTCACTTATGCAGAACGATCTGGGCGCTATTCCAGCCGATGTGATGAATGCCTTGGATAGCTTCGGAGCGAAGCTGGAATTCACCTTCAGCCCCGATATAGCCGCCCAACTTGTTACGGAATCGGCAGTCAGCAACGCCGTCAACAAGGCACTGTCAATCAGCACTGCCGTGCCAGCTTCGGTGCTGCTTGCTGATGCATCACAGGCATATGCGACGACTATGACCGACTGGAACAGCAACCCCGCCGCAGTATTTAACGCCACCCTGGCCGACAGCGCCTCATCGCAAGCCACACTAGAACAAACCATACAACACCCCACCGGCGCCCAAACCCTCGCCAACGCCGTCACCGCTTACGGCCCCACGCTGATCGACGCCCTCTCCCTGATCAAAGCGATCCAGTCCGGCAACCCGCTGCCCGTCGCCGCCTCCGGGCTGCGGCTGGCGAATGCGCTCACCTCGACAAATGGCGTACCCGGCAACTACACCCTCTCCGGCGCCGCCAACATCGGCAGCAGCATCCTCAGCCTAATGAGCCTCGATGCCGCGCTCCAGCGCGGCGACGCCTTGGGAATTGTGACGGCAGGCGCGCAGACGCTTTCATTTGGCACACAAGCCTATCTGGATTTTGCGCGGGCAAACCAGGTTGCCGTCAGTTCCAGCGTCACAGAATTTGCTGGCGATCTTAGCACCGCACTTCCCTAC
>SCPW01000413.1 GCA_004298605.1 Gallionella sp. | reverse complement strand
CTTCGCCGGAGGCGATGAACTGGTCGATCACCACTTGCGCGCCGTTGGCGAAATCGCCGAACTGCGCTTCCCATAGCACCAGCGAATACGGTTCGGCGGTGGCGTAGCCGTACTCGAAACCCAGCACCGCCTCTTCGGACAGCAGCGAATCGATCACCGCGAAATCCGCCTGACCCGCTTCAAGATGGCGCAACGGTGTGTACGCGCCCTCGTGCCACTCTTTGCGGTTCTGATCGTGCCAGGTGGCGTGGCGGTGAAAGAATGTGCCGCGCCGGGCATCCTGCCCGCTCAGCCTGACCGGGTAACCTTCGGTCAGCAGCGTGGCGTAAGCGAGGTTTTCCGCCATACCCCAATCCAGCGGCAAATCGCCGCGCGCCATGGCGATACGGTCCTCGACAATTTTTTGCACGCGCGAGTGCAGCACAAATTTCTCCGGCACGGTATACAGCGGCACGGCCAGTTGCTGCAAGCGTTCCAGCGGCACGGCGGTATTCACCGGCACATCCCACGGTGTGCCGCCCCTGAACGGCGTCCAGTCGACATCGCCCTTGCGCTTGTGGCCATTATTTTTTTCCAGCGCCGGATGGATGGAATTGCGTCCCTCGTCCATCGCCTTGCGGTAGGCCGCGATCATCGCGTCCGCCTCGTCGGCGCGGATCACGCCCTGTTCCGCCAGACGCTGCGCGTACAGGGCGCGCGTGCCCGGATGCTTGCGTATGAAGCGGTACATGAACGGCTGCGTGACCAGCGGCTCGTCCTGCTCGTTGTGCCCCAGTTTGCGGAAGCACACCAGGTCGATCACCACATCCTTGTTGAACTGCATGCGGTAATCCAGCGCGATTTCGGTAACCAGCAACACCGCCTCCGGGTCGTCCGCATTCACGTGGAAAATCGGCGCGTCGATCATCTTCGCGATATCGCTGCAATAGGTGCTGGAGCGCGTATCGCGCGAGTCGGAAGCGGTAAAGCCGATCTGGTTGTTCGTGACGATATGCACCGTCCCGCCGGTGCGGTAGCCGCGCGTCTGCGACATGCTCAGCGTTTCCATCACCACGCCCTGCCCGGCGAACGCGGCGTCGCCGTGCA
Source organism: Gallionella sp. (assembly GCA_004298605.1). Taxonomy (GTDB): domain Bacteria; phylum Pseudomonadota; class Gammaproteobacteria; order Burkholderiales; family Gallionellaceae; genus Gallionella. Next base: position 5,377 of record SCPW01000413.1, on the reverse strand, counting down.
GCAGGATAGGCAACACTTTCGAGCCGTCGAGGTCTCTGCGGCGATGCTGGCGCGCGCGCACCGAGCCTTCCACCACCGGGTTGACGATTTCCAGATGCGACGGGTTGAACGCCAGCGCGACATGCAACACGCCGCCCGGCGTGCCGATATCAGCCGAGAAACCCTGGTGATACTTGACGTCGCCCGAGGTCAGATGTTCGGCATGGATGCCCTCGAATTCGGCGAACAACATGCCCGGCTGCTTGCCGAGAATATTCACCAGCACGTTCAGCCGCCCGCGGTGCGCCATGCCGATCACCGCCTCCTCCACGCCTTGCGCGCCGGAGCGTTGCAGCAAGTGATCGAGCAAGGGAATCAGCGTTTCGCCGCCTTCCAGCGAGAAGCGTTTTTGCCCGACATACTTGGTGTGCAGATAACGCTCCAGCGTCTCGGCGGCGGTCAGCCGCTCCAGAATGCGGCGGCGCATCGCATCGTCGTATCCGGCCAGCCCGCGCACGCTCTCCAGGCGGTTCTGTATCCAGCGTTTCTGCGCCACGTCGCTGATGTACATATATTGCGCGCCGATGCTGCCGCAGTAAGTCTGGCGCAACAGCTTGAGAATTTCGCGCAAGGTCATGCGCGCCCCCCCGACCAGCGAACCGGTGCTGAAGGTGGTATCCATGTCGGCCTCGCCCAAGCCGTAGTGCGCCGGGTCAAGCTCGGTTACCACCGGCTTGGTATGCCGGTTTAGCGGATCGAGATCGGCGACACGCACCCCGAGGAAGCGGTGCGCGTTAATCAGTTGCAGCACATAGACCTGCTTGCGCGCCAGATCGGCATCCGTCGCAGCCGCACCGCTGGCAGCGGCTTTCGGCAAGGCCGCGAAGGCGCGTTGAATCGGGCTGTGCGCCACATCCTGCGCGCCGCCCGGCGCGGGTTGCAGCGTATCGAAATAGCCGCGCCACGCACCCGGCACCGCATCGGGATCGACGAGATATTGCTCGTACAACTCTTCGATAAACGGCGCGTTCGCGCCATACAGCAGCGAATTGCCCCGCATCAGTTGCATAAACCCAGATTGTCCGTTGGTCGGATTTACCCCATCCCCACCCCCGCCCTCCCCTTGAAGGGGAGGGTGAAAGGCGGGCACAGCAGCGTGCTCTCCCCCCTTCAAGGGGGGAGTTGGTGGGGGGATGGGGGAAGAATTTTCCAATGGATTATTTGGGATAAGGTTAGTCGGCTCGTTCAACGCTGCTCCACCGGTATGTAATCGCGCCGGTCAGCGCCGAGATATAACTGGCGCGGGCGACCGATTTTGCGGTCGCTGTCGGCCATCATTTCATTCCACTGCGATATCCAGCCGATGGTGCGCCCCACCGCGAAAATTACCGTGAACATATTGGTCGGGATACCCAGCGCGCGCAGCACGATGCCGGAATAGAAATCCACGTTCGGGTACAGCTTGCGCTCGATAAAGTAAGGGTCGTGCAAGGCGATTTGCTCCAACTCCATCGCCAGCTTGAACAGCTTGTCGTTTTCCAATCCAAGCTCCTGCAACACCTCGTAGCAGGTCTCGCGCATCACCGCCGCGCGCGGATCCATGTTCTTGTAAACGCGATGGCCGAAACCCATCAGCCGGTATTTCTTGTCTTTCACGCCTTGCACATACTCCGCCACGCGCGACACATCGCCGATTTCTTCCAGCATGTTCAGCGCGGCTTCGTTAGCGCCACCGTGCGCTGGCCCCCACAATGCGGCGATGCCGGATGCGATGCAGGCAAACGGGTTCGCGCCGCTCGAACCGGCCAGGCGCACCGTGGAGGTGGACGCATTCTGTTCGTGGTCGGCATGGAGGATAAAGATACGTTCCAGCGCGCGCACCAGCTTGGGGTTGGGCACGTATTCCTCGGCGGGCGTGGCGAACATCATGTACATGAAATTTTCCACATAGCTGAATTTGTTCTTCGGGTAGATGAACGGAAAACCGGCGTGGTATTTGTACGCCATCGCCGCGATGGTCGGTACCTTGCCCAACAGACGCATCGCCGACAAATCGCGGTGTTCCGGGTTATTGATGTCCAACGAATCGTGGTAGAACGCCGACAGCGCGCCCACCACGCCGACCATCACCGCCATCGGGTGCGCATCGCGGCGGAAGCCGTTGAAAAATTTCGCCATCTGGTCGTGCACCATGGTGTGCGAAGTCACTTTTTTCTTGAACGAGGCTTTCTGTCCGGCATCCGGCAACTGACCGTTCAACAGCAAGTAACAGACTTCCAGAAAATCCGACTGCGCAGCCAATTGCTCGATGGGGTAACCACGGTAGTAAAGCAGCCCGGCATCACCGTCGATAAAAGTGATCGCCGACGTGCAGCTCGCCGTGGAAAAAAATGCCGGATCGTAAGTGAATACGCCCAGCTTGCCCAGATTGTGGATGTCGATCACATCCGGCCCCAGCGTACCGGACACGATCGGCAGTTCGATACTGCGACCGTCGTCCAAGGTCAGCGTTGCAACACGTTTGTTTTCCATTTTTTCTCCCATCGTTTGCGGGCGGGACGCCCGCGCTCCATGCGGCATTTAAACCGCTCTGATCTTTTCCAGCAGCGCCCGCTGCCCGCCGGACGCCGCCTCTCGCTTGCCCGAAATCATATCCCAGAGCGGGTTGTCCGGCATATCCAGCAATGCGTCAAATGTGTGTTTTTCGGCTTCATCGAGCCGCGCGTAATGCGCTGCGACAAAACGCCCCAGCACGATATCCAACTCCAGCAAGCCGCGGCGGCAACGCCAGCGCACCCGTTGTAATGATTTATCCCCTCCCCCCTCGTGGGGGAGGGGCGGGGGAGAGGGGGAGAAAAACTGAAGCACCCTTTCCAGTACTGCATCGGTCTGTTCCAGCACTTCGTTGTTCCAGAAGCGCAACACCTCGAATCCTTGGCTGCGCAACCAGGTATCACGCCGCTGATCCTGCATATTATCCAAATGCTGGCCTCCGTCCACCTCTATCACCAGCCTGGCTCCAAAACAAACAAAATCGACGATGTAATCTCCCAGCGGTTGCTGGCGCTTGAATTTCATACCTGACAAGCGATGCGCCCGCAGGTGATACCAGAGCAAGCGTTCGGCATCCGTCATATTGCCACGTAGCTCTTTGGCAAAAATTTGCCGGTTATTATTCATCCCCCTCTCCCCAACCCCTCTCCCGCGAGGGGAGAGGGGCTTTATCTACACCATCCGCTTGACCATCAAGTCCTTGATGTTGCCGATCGCCTCGGTCGGATTCAATCCTTTCGGGCAGACATCCACGCAATTCATGATGGTGTGGCAACGGAACAAGCGATACGGGTCTTCCAGATCGTCGAGCCGCTCGCTGGTCGCCTGATCGCGCGTATCGGCGAGAAAGCGATATGCCTGCAACAATCCCGCCGGACCGACGAACTTGTCCGGGTTCCACCAGAACGAAGGGCAAGAAGTCGTGCAGCAAGCGCACAGGATGCACTCGTACAACCCGTTCAGATGCTCGCGTTGCGCCGGCGATTGCAGCCGCTCGGTTTCCGGCGGCGGGTCGTTGTTAATCAGATAAGGCTTGATGGAATGGTATTGCTTGAAGAACTGCGTCATGTCCACGATCAGGTCGCGGATCACCGGCAAGCCCGGCAGCGGGCGCAACTCCACCGGCTCTTTCAGCGAGGACAACGGCGTGATACACGCCAACCCGTTGCGCCCGTTGATGTTCATCGCATCCGAACCGCACACCCCCTCGCGGCACGACTTGCGTATCGACAGGCTGTCATCCTGCTGTTTCAACAACAAAATGGCATCCAGCAACATCTTGTTGCCAGCTTCGATGTCCAGATCGTAGTCCCGCATGTACGGCGCGGTGTCGGTGTCCGGGTTGTAGCGGTAGATTTTGAATTTCATGGTGTAGTACCTGTTGGAGCGCGGGCGTCCCGCCCGCAGATTTCAACTATCCTGTTTAACGACATGCGGGCGGGACGCCCGCGCTCCTGCGCTCGAACACGGCCAAGCCTTTGCATCATCGACCAACCCCGCCTTGACCGGGTTGCCGTGGATGTATTCGATCACGGCGGCCAGATGCAAATCATCACGAATGTAGCGATCAAAATAATCGGTCATCCAGACCGCCCCGTTCCGCCCGAGATGGCGGTTGATCGCATGGGCGGTAAACGACTTCCAGCCATGCAGCAGATCGGACAAATTCCATTCCTCGCGGGTCTGGATCAACAGGTGGACATGGTTGGGCATGACACACCACGCCAGCAATAAATACCGCTGCCCATCAAAATGCAGCAACGCATTTTCGACGATAGCGGCAACCTCCGGGTGCTGCAACAAGCATTCGCCATAGCCCGCATCGAGCAACGCCTCGATGCTACTGTTTCGTTCATCGCCATCCTGACACAAACCTTCAAACGCATCTGCGGGCAATGAATCAGCCAAGCGAAAGGTTATAAACTGGAGCAAACCGGGCACATCACAATGCGGCAGATAGCCGCGACTGTGCCAGTATTTGGGCGCATGTGGAGCGCGGGCGTCCCGCCCGCATTTCTCGCCACCTTGTTGGAGCGCGGGCGTCTCGCCCGCATTTCCGCATTTCCCATCAGCCTGTTGCGGGCGAGACGCCCGCGCTCCAGTCTCGTCACTTGCTGGCGGGCGGGACGCCCGCGCTCCAATACCCATTTCAATAAACCCTTGCCTTCAACGGGAACGAGTCCACCGTCAGCGGTTTCAGCCGCACCGGTTTGTAATCCAGGCGGTTGCCTTCGCGGAAATACAAGCTGTGTTTGAGCCAGTTCACATCGTCGCGCTCGGTAAAATCGTCGCGCGCGTGGGCGCCGCGGCTTTCGGTGCGCGCTGCGGCGGCAACCATGGTCGCCTGCGCGACTTCAATTAAATTATCCAGCTCCAGCGCCTCGATGCGCGCGGTGTTGAACACCTTGCTCTTGTCCCCAATTTCGGTGTGCGCAACCCGCTCAGCGATCTGCTTGATCTGCGCCACACCTTCGGCCAGCAGTTCGGGAAAACGGAACACGCCACAATGCTTTTGCATGCTCTTGCGCATCGCATCGCCAACGTCGGAAACACGTTCGCCGTTCTTCTGGTTTTCCAGCCGCGCCAGCCGCGCCAAGGGGCGTTCGGCGGCATCGGCGGGCAAAGGCTTGGGGTGCGGATGACTTTTCAGGTCTTCGATAATTTGCCGGCCCGCTTCGCGCCCGAACACCAGCAGGTCGAGCAGCGAGTTGCAGCCCAGCCGGTTCGCGCCATGCACCGACACACAGGCGCATTCGCCGACCGCATACAGGCCGTGTACGATTTCGTCGGGGCCGGTCTTGTAGGGCGCGACAACTTGCCCGTGGTAATTGGTCGGGATGCCGCC
>SCPW01000412.1 GCA_004298605.1 Gallionella sp. | reverse complement strand
CATCAAGGCAGGCAAGGGCGACATCGTGGTGAACGACAAGCCGGTAGATGTGTTTTTCTCCCGCGAAACAGGCCGCATGATTGTGCGCCAACCGCTGACCTTGACCGAAACACTGGGCAAATTCGACATCATGGTGAACGTCACGGGCGGCGGCGAAGCGGGTCAAGCCGGTGCGGTGCGTCATGGCATCACCCGCGCGTTGATCGATTACGATGCTTCCTTCAAACCCGTATTGAAGCACGCCGGTCTGGTGACCCGCGACGCGCGCGAAGTGGAGCGTAAAAAAGTCGGTCTGCGCAAGGCGCGCCGCCGCAAGCAATTCTCCAAACGTTAAGCCTTGCGAAGGCTGGCCGTGTGTATCTCAAAAGCCGCCTTCGGGCGGCTTTTGCTTTGTGATGCAAAGGGAACCTTTATAAAGCAAATTTTAAGGGAACGATGATGATTAAAATTGGCATAGTTGGCGGAACGGGCTATACCGGGGTAGAGTTGTTGCGCCTGTTGGCGGCACACCCACAGGCCGCGTTGCAAGTGATCACTTCGCGCGCCGATGCCGGTACACCGGTCAGCCAGATGTTCCCCAGCTTGCGTGGCTATGTGGATTTGCCCTTTACCCACCCGGATGAAGCGCGCCTGGAACAATGCGACCTGGTGTTCTTTGCTACCCCCAACGGCATTGCGATGCAGCAAGTGCGCGCCCTGCTGGATGCGGGCGTAAAGGTGATTGATCTGGCGGCGGACTTCCGCTTGCAGGATATTGCCTCGTGGGAAAAATGGTACGGCATGACCCATGCGTGCCCGGATTTGGTCGGCGAGGCGGTGTATGGTTTGCCGGAAATGAACCGCGCGCAAATCAAATCGGCGCGGCTGGTCGCCAACCCGGGCTGCTATCCGACGGCGGTGCAATTGGGTTTTATCCCGCTGTTGGAAGCGGGGGTGATCGAACCGGACAGCTTGATCGCCGATGCCAAATCCGGCGTTTCCGGCGCCGGGCGCAAGGCCGAGATTGCCACCTTGTTTTCTGAAGCGGCGGATAACTTCAAGGCTTACGGTGTGGCCGGTCATCGCCATCTGCCGGAAATCAAGCAGGGCTTGGCGCGCGTGACCGGCAACCCGGTCGGGCTGACGTTCGTGCCCCACCTCACGCCGATGATACGCGGCATCCACGCCACGCTGTACGGCAAGCTGGTGCGTGAGGTGGATTTGCAGGCATTGTTCGAGCAACGTTATGCCAACGAGCCTTTTGTGGATGTGATGCCGGCAGGCAGCCATCCTGAAACGCGCTCGGTGCGCGGCGCGAACTGCTGCCGTATCGCGGTGCATCGCCCGCAAGGCGGCGATACGGTGGTCGTGCTGTCGGCGATCGATAATCTAGTCAAGGGCGCGGCGGGACAGGCGGTGCAGAACATGAACATCATGTTTGGCCTGCCGGAAATCACCGCGCTCGACAGTGCGCCCCTGTTGCCATAATGTGGCGCCGCGTCAAACGCAGCTTCGGCATTTCCGCACCGAAACTGTCGGTGCGACCGCACATTCCGTGGTATTTGCGCTGGAGCATGACGGTGCCTTTCGTGCTGGCGGCGCTCGGGTTGGCATGGTGGGCATATGGCAGCGGGTTGGAATTGGCCGGGTTTCATCGCGGCCAGACACAACAGGAACTGGCGCAACTGCATGAGCAGGCCGCCAGGCTGAGCGCGGAAAATGCGCAACTGAACAATCAGGTCGCGCAATATGAGCGGCAGATTAAAATCGAGCAGGCCAGCAACCAGGAAACGGCCAAGCAGTTGAAAAATCTGTCGGACGAGAACCTTCGATTGCAGGAAGATCTGGCTTTTTTCCAGAATCTTACCGCGACGCGTGGCAAAGCGGGCGAACTGGGCGTGCATCGCTTGAGGCTGGAGCGGGACAAAATACCCGGCGAAT
>SCPW01000411.1 GCA_004298605.1 Gallionella sp. | reverse complement strand
CAGCGCCACCAGTCGATCGAAATGCAAATCGCACCGCTGCGCGCTGCCGGAAATGAATTGCAGCAACGCCTGCACGGCTTGCAAATGCAGTTGCTCAAGCTCGACCAGGCGCGCGAGCGCAGCGCGGAGCGCACCACGCAGATCGAGCGCGAGATGCAGGAAACGGCCGATCTGCTGCTCGGCGAGCAGCGCCAGCAGCGCGGCACCGATGAACAGATGGCGATACTGCGCGGGCAGATTGCCGCATTCCATGCGCGAGTCGATGAGGCGCAGCGCCATGCCAACCAACAGGATGGCATGTTGCGCGAGCAGCGCGGGCGGGCGCAGCAAGCGCAACATGCCTTGCAGGAAGCGCGCTTTTTCGCCAAAACCTGCGCGGAAAAAATCGCAGACCTGCAACACAATATCCAGCAGATTACCAATGCCCTGGCGCAGTTCGAACAGAACCTGACGCAATTACGCGCCGACCTGTCGGGCAGAGAAAACGAAACAACCCAGCAACAGTTGCAGGCGGCTTTGCAGACAAGAATGTCCAGCGAGCAGGCTCTGGCTTCCGCGCGCAACGCACTGGAAAGCGCCACGGTCAATTTGCAAAAACTCGAACAGGAACGCCTCGTTTGCGAGCACAAGCTGAACCCGTTACGCGAAAAACTCAATGAGCTGACACTCAAGGAGCAGGAGGCGCGCCTGCATTTCGAGCAATGGTCGGAACAGTTGCAGGGCGTGGATGAGAGGGAGCTGCTGCCGTTGCTGGAATCCGGCAATAACAAGCCGGGCGCCTTGCAGAACGAGTTAAACCGGCTGAACCACGAGATCGAAGCATTGGGCGCAGTGAATCTTGCGGCGCTTGAGGAACTGCAAACTGCGGCCGAGCGCAAAGCCTATCTGGATGCGCAAGCCAAGGATTTGAACGAGGCGATGGCGACGCTGGAAGATGCGATCCGCCGCATCGACAAGGAATCGCGCGACTTGTTGATGAATACCTACAACCAGGTCAACCAGCATCTTTCCGAGATGTTTCCGGTGTTGTTCGCCGGCGGCGAAGCGCGGCTGGTGCTGACCGGCGAAGAGATACTCGACAGCGGCGTGCAGGTGATGGCGCAACCGCCCGGCAAGAAGAACAGTTCGATTCATTTATTGTCCGGCGGGGAAAAAGCCCTTACCGCGATTGCGCTGGTGTTCTCGTTATTCCAACTCAATCCCGCGCCGTTCTGCCTGCTCGACGAAGTGGATGCGCCGCTGGACGACACCAACACCGAACGGCTGTGCGCGCTCATCAAGAAAATGGCGCAACACACCCAGTTCGTGTTCATCAGCCACAACAAGATCACCATGGAACTGGCGCAGCAACTGGTGGGCGTCACCATGCAGGAAAAAGGCGTGTCCAAAGTGGTGGCGGTGGACATCGAAGAAGCGCTGCGGATGCGCGACGAGCACGTCGTCGCGTAGGGTTTTTTGTAGGGGCGCGATTCATCGCGCCCTGGTCTCGGAAAGAAGGGCGCCAGCCCTCTATCTAACTTTCCCCCAGAGGGGGAAAGGACGATTGTTCCCTCTCCCTGCGGGAGAGGGTTTGGGTGAGGGTCGAATCGCGCCCCTACATTCGGATTGTCGAGGTTCACCGAAGGTTATTTGCAGAACGTGCCGACATCCTGTTGGGCCTTGGCGATACGTTGCTGGCGTTGCTCGTCGCTCAGGTAGGAACGCTCTCCCTTGGCATCAACCTCCGCCATGCGTATGCCGGACTGAAAGGTGCGCAAATTTTGCCGGGCGGCGGCGCAGTTGGCTTCGATAGCCTCTGCGGCGGCCTGTTCTTTGGCGGCTTTCTCGGCGGCTTCTTTCTTTGCCTGCCGGGCCTTTTTCAATTCCGCTTCGCGTTCCGCAATGGTTTTCGGCGCGGCGGGCGCGCTCGCGCTTGCGGCGGCAGAAGTTGAACGCAACGTTTCCGATTTCACGTTGGCGGGGGGCGGCTGGTCTGAATAATGCACCTTGCCGTTTTCATCCACCCATTTGTTGAGCCCGGCAAAAGCGTTGGCGCCGGACAGCATCAACAGGATAAACAGATAGTTTTTCATGTCGGACGGTCTCCGTATTTCATCGCGCAAAGTCTAGCATATCGAATTGGAATTAAGGGTTTGCCTTGAGCAGCACCAACACCGCGCCGCTCCCGCCGTCTTTTGGCAAGGCATCGCAATATGCCAGGACACGCGGATGTCGGGTGAGCCAGTGGCGCGTGAGCTTGCGCAGCACCGCTTCGCCGCCTTGGCTGTTCATCCCTTTGCCGTGTATCACCAGCACGCAGCGCAACTCGCGCTGCCCCGCCTCATGCAGGAACGCCTGCAACAGTTTGCGCGCCGCGTCGCTGTTATTGCCGTGCAAGTCGAGCCTGTCCCGGACAGGCCAATTGCCGCGCCGCAGCTTGCGCAAGGTCATGCGCGGCAGGCCGTTGCCCAGGAAATCGTCCGGGGCGTTTTCGGGGGCGTGATCCGAAAAACCTTTGATGGAACCACTAGCCATTCGACTAGGCTGCCAAAAAGCGCCAGCCAAGTCGCTGGTTATGGCCGGGCATCCGTCCGACAGGGTGTCGGGTATTTCATCAGGTAAAACGGGGGAGCGCGGCAAAGGTTTGCGCGGGGAGTTTTGTGGCGCGATGCGGTTCTGTTCCGCCAGCGGGTTCACTTCGCCGACTGCCGCGCGGAACAGCGCGGCATCTTCGGGCTCAGCCTTTTTTTCCTGCCCTGCCAAAGGCCGCTTCACGGTAGGTTGAGGGAAGCCCCGCGCGGTGTCAGGCTTTGCCGAGCGAGGCGAGATACTTGTCCGCATCCAGCGCCGCCATGCAGCCCGTCGCCGCGCTGGTGACCGCCTGGCGGTAAATCTGATCCTGCACGTCGCCCGCCGCGAACACGCCGGAGATGCTGGTCGCCATGGCATTGCCGTTCGATCCTCCGCGCGTTTTGATGTAGCCGTTATTCATCTCCAGTTGCCCGGCGAAAATATCGGTATTGGGTTTGTGACCGATGGCGATGAACACGCCGGTCAGCGCGATGTCCCGCTTTTCGCCGCTCTGCACGTTTTTGACGCGCATGCCCGTCACGCCGCTGGCGTCGCCCAGCACTTCATCCAGCACGCTGTTGAGTTGCAGGGTGATTTTCCCTTCCTTCACTTTTTCCATCAGATGATCGACTTCGATACGTTCGGCGCGGAAGGTGTCGCGCCTATGCACCAGCGTGACGTGTTTGGCGATGTTGGCGAGGTACAGCGCTTCTTCCACGGCGGTGTTGCCGCCGCCGATGACGGCCACGTCCTGGCCGCGATAGAAAAATCCGTCGCAGGTCGCGCAGCCGGAAACGCCGCGCCCCATGAAAGCTTCTTCCGAAGGCAGGCCGAGATATTGCGCCGATGCGCCGGTGCAAACGATCAGCGCGTCGCAGGTATAGCTGCCGGAATCGCCGACCAGCAGGAACGGTTTTTGTTGCAGTTTGGCGGTGTGGATGTGATCGAAAATCATCTGCGTGTTAAAGCGTTCCGCGTGCTGCTGGAAGCGCGTCATCAGCTCGGGGCCTTGCACGCCCATCGCATCGGCGGGCCAGTTGTCCACCTCGGTGGTGGTCATCAATTGGCCGCCTTGCGCCATGCCGGTAATCAGCACCGGGTCGAGGTTGGCGCGCGCGGCATAAACGGCGGCGGTATATCCGGCGGGGCCGGAACCGAGAATGATGAGGCGATGATGTTGGGCGGGGGAGTTCATGGCAGGTTTCTTTCAGCGATTATTGGCGGCGGCCTGGCCAGTGTTTCTGCTGGCCGGCAGTTTCATCAAACGGGTGCGGAATTTACCAG
>SCPW01000410.1 GCA_004298605.1 Gallionella sp. | reverse complement strand
CAGCGGATGACCCAGCAGATAGAGGTCGCCGATCGCGTCGAGCACTTTGTGCTTGACGAACTCGTCCTCGAACCGCAATCCGTCCGCGTTCAGCACGCGGTAGTCGTCCATCACGATGGCGTTGTCCAGGCTGCCGCCCAAGGCCAGGCCCTGTGCGCGCATGTTCTCGACGTCATGCATGAAGCCGAAGGTGCGCGCCCGGCTGATGTCATGCACGTAAGATTCTTCGTCCAGGTCGACCACCACGTGTTGCCTGGTATTCGCGAATACCGGGTGGGCGAAATCGATGGAAAAAGTCAATTTGTAACCGTGGTGCGGCTCAAAGCGCACCCATTTGTCGCCTTGCTTTACCTCGACTGTTTTCTTTATGCGCAGGAATTTTTTGGCGGCCGGTTGCTCGACAATGCCTGCCGATTGCAGCAGGAAAATAAACGTCCCGGCGCTGCCGTCCATGATGGGCACTTCCGCGCTGTCCAGATCAACATACGCGTTGTCTATGCCCAGCCCGGCAAACGCGGACATCAGATGCTCGACAGTGGCGACACGCACGCCGTTCTGTTCCATGCAGGTGGAAAGGCGCGTGTCATGCACCAGCTCGGCGCGCGCGCAGATTTCCTCGACCGGCTTCACGTCCACGCGGCGGAACACGATGCCGGTATTGGCCGGGGCAGGGCGCAAGCCCAGCGTGACTTTCTCGCCGCTGTGCAAGCCGACACCCGTCACGCTGACGGAATTTTTCAAGGTGCGCTGCTTGACCATCGGCGTTTTAAATTTGGGGATCATGGGGCGATTTTAGCACAGCCGTTTTTTCATTTCCCAACGTAGGGGCGCGATTCGACCCTCACCCAAACCCTCTCCCGGAGGGAGAGGGAACAATCGTCCTTTCCCCCTCTGGGGGAAAGTTAGATAGAGGGCTGGCGCCCTTCTTTCCGGCGCACGAATAGGTTAGGGCGCGATAAATCGCGCCCCTACGTTAGATTTGAAATCAATCCGCCTGTTTACGCAGGAAAGAGGGGATATCCAGTGTATCCATGCCGGATTTTTCCATCGCTTCGATCTGCTCTCTGCGGCCAGTCCGGAAAGCGGTAGGGGTGTCCAGCTTGGCGTAATCGACACCCGAGCTGGCGATCGGCTGGTTGTCCGTGCCGGTGCGCTGATAGGTTTCTTCGCCGCGATACACCACTTCCGGTTTGGGTTGTTTGCGCATCAGCGGCGCGCCCAGGCCGGTCGCCACGACAGTCACGCGCAACTCGTCACCCATGATTTCGTCGAACACCGAGCCGACAATCACCGTCGCTTCTTCTGCGGCGAACTGGACGCATTCCATGACATCGTCGATTTCCTTCAGACGCAGTTGGCTGGATGAGGTGATATTCACCAGCACGCCGCGCGCGCCGCGCATATCCATGTCTTCCAGCAACGGGCTGGCGATGGCGCGCTCGGCCGCGACCCGCGCGCGATCCGGGCCGGAAGCAATCGCCGAGCCCATCATCGCCATGCCGTTTTCCGACATCACGGTGCGCACGTCGGCAAAGTCCACGTTGATCAGACCGGGCACGTTAATCACCTCGGCGATACCCGCCACCGCGCCCTGCAACACGCCATTGGCGGCCTTGAAGGCTTCCGGCACGGTGACATCGTTGCCCAGCACTTCCATCAGTTTGGAATTCGGCACGATAATCAGCGAATCGACGTGCTCGTGCAATGCCTCGATACCGGCTTTGGCGAAGCGCATCCGGTTGCCTTCGTAGGCGAATGGCTTGGTGACCACCGCCACGGTCAGGATGTCCAGCTCGCGGGCAATCTGCGCGACGATGGGCGCGGCGCCCGTTCCGGTGCCACCGCCCATGCCCGCCGTGATGAATACCATGTTCGCGCCGCAGATCATTTCCTTGATGCGCTCGCGGTCTTCTTCGGCGGCCGCCTGGCCGACCGACGGCTTGGCGCCCGCGCCCAGGCCCTTGGTGATGTTTGCGCCAATCTGCAACTGGGTGCGAGCCCTGCTGCGCTTGAGTGCCTGTGAATCGGTGTTGATGACGATGAACTCGACCCCTTGCACGCCTTGTTCGATCATATGATCCACGGCATTGCCGCCGCAACCGCCAACCCCGATCACCTTGATCACCGCATCCTGAGTTTGCGCTTCCATGATTTCAAACATCGTTTTCTCCTTAAGAAATTGCCGAACAAATAAACCCTAACCACGCACGGGCGCAATGCCTTGCGCCCCTACAAACCCGTTAAAAATTCCCCTGAAACCACGTCTTCATTTTTGCCAGCACATCATTAAACGAATTGGATTGCATACGCTTTTCCTCATTGCGCTGAAAATGCTCCAGGCCATACAGCAACAGCCCCACACCGGTCGCCATGCGCGGTGTTTTCACCACATCGGACAACCCGCCGACATATTTCGGGATACCCAAACGCACCGGCAGATGGAAAATTTCCTCGCCCAGTTCAACCATGCCCTGCATGGCGCTGCTGCCGCCGGTAATCACGATGCCGGATGACAGCAAATCCTCGTAACCGCTGCGGCGCAGCTCCTGCTGTACCAGCGAATACAGTTCCTCGACGCGCGGCTCGATCACTTCCGCCAATGTTTGCCGCGACAATGTGCGCGGTCCGCGCTCGCCCACGCCGGGCACTTCGATCGCGCCATCGTCGGCCAGTTGGCGCAACGCGCAACCATGCTTGATCTTGATGTCCTCGGCATCCTGCGTCGGGGTGCGCAACGCCATCGCGATGTCGTTGGTGATCTGGTCCCCGGCAATCGGGATCACGGCGGTGTGGCGTATCGCGCCGCCGGTGAACACCGCGATGTCGGTGGTGCCGCCGCCGATATCCACGAGGCACACGCCCAGTTCCTTTTCGTCCTCTTCGAGCACCGCCCTGCTCGAAGCCAGCGGCTGCAGGATCAGCTCGTTGACCTCCAGCCCGCAACGGTGGATGCACTTCATGATGTTCTGCACCGCCGCCACCGCGCCGCTGACGATATGCACCTCGACATCCAGACGCATCCCGCTCATGCCGAGCGGTTTCTTGATGCCGTCCTGGCCGTCGATGCTGAATTCCTGTTCGAGAATATGCAGTATCTGCTGGTCGCCCGGCAGGCTGACCGAACTGGCGGTTTCGATCACCCTGTCGATGTCGGCTTGCGCGACTTCTTTTTCTTTGATCTTCACCATGCCGCGCGAATTGATGCTGCGGATGTGGCTGCCGGCGATGCCGGTATAGACCTCGTGGATTTTGCAATCGGCCATCAGCTCGGCTTCCTCCAGCGCGCGCTGGATCGCGCCCACCGTGGCCTCGATGTTGACCACCATGCCTTTCTTCATGCCGTCGGATTCGTGTATCCCCATCCCGATCACTTCCAGCATGCCGTCCGGCTTGACTTCGCCGACAATGGCCACGATCTTGGACGTGCCGATATCCAGCCCGACCACCAGATTTTTGGTTTCCTTGTTTCTACTCATCGCTCGTTCTCCACTGCCAGTCCTTCAACTTTTGATTATTCCGCCCACCGCAAACCCATTGTGGTAGCGCAGATCCACGTATTTCACCGCGCCCTGCATCGCGGCCAGGCTATACGGGTACACCGCAACAAATCTCGCCAAACGCTGCTGCATATCTTCGCGGCCAAGCTCCAGCACCAGACCGTTGTTCAAACGCAGTTGCCAGGCATGGCGCGGCGACAAGGCGAGTTGCGCCACCTGCAAATTCACATCTGAGCACGTGCCGTGCACGCTGTCCCCCACCCCAACCCTCCCCCGCTCGCGGTGGAGGGAGCAATCGAGAACAGCACTTTCATTCAACTGCGCGAGTTGCTGGCTGAATAGCGCGTAGTGCTGCATCACCTCCAACGAGGTTCCTTCCTGCCCGATAAAACCGGGCAGATTTTGCTCGCTCTCCGCCACAAACACTTCGCCCTGTTGATTCACCAGCGCGCTGTTGTTCCAGCGCGCCACCGCCCGATGCTCTTCAAATTCCACCGCCAGACGATCCGGGAATTCGCGGCGAATAGTGACGCTGCGCACCCACGGTAATTTTTCCAGCGACGCCCTCAAGCGCCCGATATCCACGGTAAAAAAATTGCCTTGCACTTCGTGGCGCACCACCCGCAACACATCCGGCGCATTGATCCGCTGCGGGGCCGCGCTCAAGCGCACGCTGTGCAACGGCAATAAACCCGGCAAATGCACCGCGTACCAAGTCGCACCAAACAACATTGCCAACACGCTGAACGTGGTCAGCGCGCTGGCGATGGTGCGCAGCAATGGCGCGTTATCCCACATACCCTCTCCTCAATCCTCTCCCGCCTGCGGGAGAGGAAGCAATCGTGAAAACCCCTTACCATCCCAGCCCTCTCCCCAACCCTCTCCCGCATGAAGCCCCTCTCCCCAACCCTCTCCCGCTTGCGGGAGAGGGAGCGAACGAGAAATGCAATTCTTTAATTCCGGCGGGAGAGGGAGCGAACGTGAAGAGCAATTTTTAATCCCTGCCAACTCCAATACGCGCAGCACCAATTGCTCGAAGCTGATGCCCGCCTGGCGCGCCGCCATCGGCACCAGGCTGTGATCGGTCATGCCCGGCGCGGTGTTCGCCTCCAGCAAATAGGGCTGGCCGCTTTCGCTCATCAGAAAATCCACGCGCCCCCAGCCCTGGCCGCCCAGCAGCGCGAAAGCCTGTTTGGCCAGTCGCTGCATTTCGGCTTCCCGCGCCGCATCCAGACCGCTCGGGCACAAATAGCGCGTGTCGTCGCGCAGATATTTCGCCTCGTAGTCGTAAAACTCGTTGGCCGGTTCGATCTTGATGACCGGCAACGCCCGATCGCCCAGAATCGCCACGGTGTATTCGCCGCCGCCGATAAAACTTTCCGCGATCACCAGCTTGTCGTGTTTGGCCGCCGTTTCATAGGCGGCGCACAATTCATCGACTTTTTTCACCTTGCTGATGCCGACGCTGGAGCCTTCGTTGGCGGGCTTGACGAACAGAGGCAAACCCAACTGTTGCGCGACACTCGACCAGTCACTCCGCTCATCGAGCAGCGCGTAATCCGGGATCGGCAAACCGGCCGCCTGCCACACCAGCTTGGTGCGCCATTTGTCCATGCCCAGCGCGGAGGCCAACACGCCGCTGCCGGTGTAGGGAATACCCAACAATTCCAGCGCGCCCTGCACCGTGCCGTCCTCGCCGAAGCGCCCGTGCAGCGCGATGAACGCGCGCTCGAAGCCTTCATCGACCAGACCTTGCAAATTGCGGGTGGCCGGATCGAACCCATGGGCATCCACGCCGCTGCGTTGCAGCGCAGCCAGCACCGCCGCGCCGCTTTTCAGCGACACCTCGCGCTCGGCGGATTTGCCGCCGAACAGCACAGCGACCTTGCCGAAACGGGAAGAGCGTAGCGAGGGGTTGGGAAGGGGGGAGGGGGAAGGGTTCTGGTTATCCATGATTGCTTGTATGCTCACCAATGATTCTCACTTCTGGGTGCAGATCGATACCTGTTTGTTGCAATACCGTCGCTCGCACTTCATTAATCAAATTCTCGATATCCGCTGCCGTCGCGTCGCCGACATTCACGATAAAGTTGGCATGTTTTTCCGACACTTGCGCGCCACCGATCTGCTTGCCTTTCAGCCCGCACAGATGGATCAATCTTGCCGCATGGTCGCTTGGCGGATTGCGGAATACCGATCCGGCATTCGGCAAGTTCAGCGGCTGACTGGCGATGCGTTTGCCTAGCAATGCCTTGATTTCCTGCCGCGCGGTTGCGCCGCCGCCTGCCGGGAATTGCAGCCAGGCGGCGAGAAAAAATTCCTCTTGGGGAAGGGGAAAGGGGGAAGGGGGAAGGGTAACACCTTCGCGCGCAGCCGCCTTGCCACCCTTCTTCCTTCCCCCTTCTCCCTTCTCTCGCAACGCGACATGCCGGTAGCCGATCTCATAATCCTGCGGCGTCCGTTCATGCAACGCGCCGCTCCGGTCAACCACCGATACGCGCAACACTTTTTCCCAAGTCTCGCTGCCGTAACATCCGGCATTCATCGCCAACATGCCGCCCAAGGTGCCGGGGATCCCGGCAAAAAATTCTGCGCCGCGCAGATTGTGCGAGGCGGCGAAACGCGCCAGTTTTGCGCCGGGGAGACCGGCCTCGACATAGATGCTGCCGTCCGCTTCGAGGCGCAACTCGTTCAGCGCGCCGTGCAGCAGCAACACCGTGCCGCGCAGCCCGCCGTCGCGCACCAGCAGATTGCTGCCCAGACCCACCGCATACAGCGGCTCATCGGGTGGCAAGCCGCGCAGGAATACCAGCAGATCGTCCAGGTCGGCGGGCTGGTAGATGCGCTCTGCCGCACCGCCCGCGCGCCAACTGGTGTGCTTGCGCATCGGCACGTTGTGGCGCAACGTGCCGCGCAATGCCGGGTTGATGAATTTTTTTGGTTCGCTCATATTCATGACTTGGCCAATTGCACCAACGCGCCCGGCGTATTGCCGATCGAGCCTGCGCCCATCGTGACCACCACATCGCCATCGCGGGCGATTTGCATGATCGCCTGCGGCATATCCTGAATGTTCTCGACAAACACCGCCTCGTTCTGCCCCGCCACGCGCAAGGCGCGCATCAAGGCGCGCCCGTCCGCCGCGACGATAGGCGGTTCGCCCGCCGCATACACTTCCGCCAGCACCAGCGCGTCCACGCTGCGCAACACCTTCACAAAATCCTCGAACAAATCGCGGGTGCGCGTATAGCGGTGCGGCTGAAACGCCAGCACCAGCCGCCTGCCCGGAAACGCGCCGCGCACCGCCGCCAGCGTCGCGGCCATTTCCACCGGGTGGTGGCCGTAGTCGTCGATCAAAGTGAAGCTTGCTTCTTGGGGAAGGGGGAAGGGGGAAGGGGGAAGGGTAAAACCTTCGCGCGCAGTTGCCTCCCCACCCTTCTCCCTTCTCCCTTCTCCCTTCTCTCCTCCCCCTTCTCCCTTCTCTCGCAACGCGATTTCCCCATACCGCTGAAACCGCCTCCCCACCCCCTGAAATTCCGCCAGCGCCGCAACAATCGCGTCGTCCGCCACACAAACTTCCAACGCGATCGCGATGGCAGCCAGCGCGTTCAGCACGTTGTGCTCGCCCGCCAGATTCAGCGTGATGTCCAAGTCCTTGGGCGTACCGTTCTGGCGGCAGAGTGCGGTAAAGCGCATTTTGCCGCCCTCGTGGCGCACGTTCACCGCGCGGATCTGCGCGTCCTCGCTGAAGCCGTAAGTGCATACCGGCTTGCTGATGCGCGGCAAAATTTCGCGCACGTTGGCGTCGTCTATGCACAGCATTGCCATGCCGTAAAACGGCAGATGCTCGACAAAGTCCACGAACGCCTGCTTGAGCCGCGCAAAATCGTGGCCGTAGGTTTCCATGTGATCGGCGTCGATGTTGGTGATCACCGCGAGGATCGGCTGCAAATACAAAAACGAGGCATCCGACTCGTCGGCTTCGGCGACGATAAATTCGCCGGTGCCGAGCCTGGCATTGGTGCCGCTGCTATTGAGCTTTCCGCCGATCACGAAAGTGGGGTCAAAGCCGCCCCTGGCCAGCACGCTGGCGGCCAGCGATGTCGTGGTGGTTTTTCCGTGCGTGCCCGCCACCGCGATGCCCTGGCGCAGGCGCATCAGCTCCGCCAGCATCATCGCGCGCGGCACTACCGGAATCCGGCGCGCGCGCGCCGCCAGCACCTCGGGGTTGTCCTTGCTCACGGCGGTGGAAACCACCACCGCATTGGCATCGGTCAGATGCTGCCCGTCATGGCCGAGATACACCGTCGCACCCAGTTGCCTGAGACGTTGCGTGGCGGCGTTTTCGGCGAGGTCGGAGCCGCTGACCTGAAAACCCAGATTCAGCAACACTTCGGCGATGCCGTTCATGCCCGAACCGCCGATGCCGACGAAGTGGAGGTGTTTTACTTTATGTTTCATTTCTCACCTGTTGTTGGGCGTGATGAATCACGCCCCTACAATTCATTTCTCACCTGGTGTTGGGCGCGATGAATCACGCCCCTACAATTCATTTCTCACCTGTTGTTGGGCGCGATGAATCACGCCCCTACAATTCATTTTCACCTGCTGTTGGGCGTGATGAATCACGCCCCTACCAGTTCTGCGCATACCTGCGCTACCTGTTGTGCCGCATCCGTTTTAGCCGCGCCGCGCGCCTGTCGCGCCATCGCCAATAATCTTTCGCGCGTCAGCTCGCGCAACAACTGCGCCAGTTTTTCCGCGCTCATCTCGCCTTGCGGCAACAAAATCGCGGCATCGCGTTCGCTCAGGAACCGCGCGTTGTGCGTCTGGTGATCGTCCACCGCAAACGGGAACGGGATCAGGATGCTCGCCACGCCCGCGGCGGCCAGCTCCGCAATGGTCAACGCGCCGGCGCGGCAGATCACCAGATCGGCGTCGGCGTAGCGGTCGGCCATGTCATCGAGGAAAGGCCGGATGTCAGCCTTTACGCCAGCCTGCTGGTACAACTGCTGCACCGCCTCAAAATGCTGTTTGCCGGTTTGGTGGATGACCTTCGGGCGAATATTTTCCGGCAACAATGCCAATGCCTGCGGCAAGGTTTCATTGATCGCTTTCGCCCCCAGGCTGCCGCCTACCACCAGCACGCTCAACTTGCCGCCGCGCGCGGCATAACGCTGTTGCGGCTCGACCAGCGCCGCGATGTCGCCGCGCACCGGATTGCCGCACCAGATCGCTTCGGGCAACACGTCGGGAAAACCGCTCAGCACTTTTTGCGCGATGCGCGCCAGCACCCTGTTGCTCAACCCGGCGACCGAGTTTTGCTCGTGGATCACCAGCGGCCTGCGCAGCAGCGCCGCCATGATGCCGCCCGGAAACGTGATATAGCCGCCCATGCCCAGCACCACGTCGGGGCGATGGCGGAACATCGCGGCGGTGCTCTGCGCCAGCGCAACCAGCAAGTCAAAAGGTAATATCAGCTTGCGCAGCAGCCCCTTGCCGCGCACCCCGGAAAAGCGCACCGATGCCATGCTGTAACCATGCTTTGGAACCAGCTCCGCTTCCATACTGCCCGGCGCACCCAGCCAGGTCACCAGCCAGCCTTGCGCGCGCAGGATGTCGGCCACGGCCAACGCCGGAAAAATGTGACCACCGGTTCCACCAGCCATAATGAGGATCGAGCGACTCATACCGGCAACCCTCGCGCAACCCGTCTGTTTTGGCTACGACCGCCCCAATGGGGCTTAACTTGCTTGCGCAAGTTAGTCTTCACCGAAACAGATGGGCTGTGAACGTGTGCGCTCATACCGGCAACCCTCGCGCAACCCGTCTGTTTTCGTAGTCAACTCTCAGCAGCACCGCCGCCGCGATGCAGTTCACCACCACGCCGCTGCCGCCGAAGCTGAGGAACGGCAAGGTCAATCCTTTGGTCGGCAACACGCCCATGTTCACGCCGATGTTGA
>SCPW01000409.1 GCA_004298605.1 Gallionella sp. | reverse complement strand
CCATGCCGGGGTCGGCATAGTTGCCCAATATTTCCACGATGCGCCCGATCGGCTGGGCGTGTTTGTCGGGGTGTTGCAGGATTTCCAGCACCACCACTTGCCCTGGCTTGGCGCCGCCCGCTTCGCCGGGCGCGACCAGAATATCCTGGGTAATGCGGCGGTTTTCCGCCACCAGAAACTGGATGCCGTGCTCTTCGTACAAGCGCCCCACCACGCGGTTATTGCCGCGCTCCAGCACTTCGACTATCTTGCCTTCCGGGCGACCGCGCCGGTCCACGCCGCTCTGCCGCACCATCACCACATCGCCGTGCAGCACCTTGTGCATTTCCTTCTCGCTGAGGAACATATCGGCGCTGCCGTCTTCCGGGATCAAGAAGCCGAATCCGTCCGGATGGCCTTGCACCTTGCCTTTGACCAGATCGAGCTTTTCGGCCACGCAAATCGCGCGCTTGCGGTTGCGCATGATCTGCCCGTCGCGCTCCATCGCGCGCAAGCGGCGGGAAAACAAATCTTCCTCATCCCTTTCGATGCGCAGAATATCCAGCAACTCTTCATCGGCGACCGGCCCGCCCTGCTCGGCCAGTATCTGCAAAATGAATTCGCGGCTCGGCAACGGATGCTCGTATTGCTCGCGCTCGCGCTCCAGAAACGGGTCTTGCAGACGTATGTTATTTTTCTTTTTCATCGCTTCGCGCCCCCTATCCAACTTTCCCCCGTGGAGAAGCCCCTCACCTCAATCCTCTCCCGCAAGCGGGAGAGGAGGCAAGCGAGAAGAGCAATCTTCAATTCCTGCGGGAGAAAGGGCAATCGCGGAAAATATTTTTTATTCATTGACAATGTATCCTTTAACAATTAAATTGCGCGCCTTCAGCAAAACATGCCCAGATGGCGGAATTGGTAGACGCGCACGGTTCAGGTCCGTGTGCCGCAAGGTGTGGAGGTTCGAGTCCTCTTCTGGGCACCATCAAACAACTCAATAACCGCATCAAAGCTCAATCTGTAGCTGGTGCGGTTTTTTGTTGTCCGTAACGCTGCCCACGTGTTTTTCTGGCTGGCTCAACCCTGAAACTCAACCCTGAAATCCGGCGGCATTTTACACCATTGGTGCTGCATTCCCCGGCTGCTTTTTGCCACATCACCGCTAATGCCCACCTCCCGCTTTTTCCCGATCACACCGACAAGCACCTTGCAGAGTAACGGAAAAGCAACCGGGGTTTTGCTTTGTTGTACATGCCACTGAGTGGCTGCTTTCGGCAAAGTTAATACCAGCATCTCCAGCGGAAAAGTCCCAGTAGCATATCTTCGGCATGCTGCCAGGTTTGATATTGGATTGATCCCGGTGCAGAATAACCCACGTTAGCCAAGTGGGTGTCGGTCGGAGTTGATGCAGCAGACGTTGCAACCATTCTCACAAGAACACTTCAGAACCCGCAACAGGGCAATCGAGGTCATTGAAGGTTATTGAAACATATGCGCTCGCTCACCCTAAAAACACGCATCATTCTGCCACTGGCCATAGCCGGTGTGCTTGTCTTTGTGATCGGCAGCTACTTTGTCAGCAATCTGGAAGCCCGACAACGGAATGATGCCATCCTGCATGAAGCCGAATTCATGCAGGCTCATCTCAAGTCGCTGCTGGATACCAAGGCCGAAGTGATGGGAGCCAGCCTGCATTTCATCGCGCAGGACAGGCAGCTTATCGCCGCCATGCAGGCCGGGGATCGCAAAGCGTTGCTGGCGCTGAGTGCCCCCATGTATGAACGCTTGCATCAGAAACATAACATCACGCACTTCTATTTTCATGATGCGCGTCGCATCAATTTGCTGCGAGTCCACAAGCCTGAAAAATATGGCGATGTCATTGATCGCTACACCGCGATTGGCGCCGAGAAGAGCGCCACCCTATTCTCCGGGATGGAACTGGGGCCGCTGGGCACCTTCACGTTGCGTTCCGTACTGCCTGTTTTCAATGGCAGTAAATTACTCGGCTATATCGAACTGGGGCAGGAGGTCGATAGCCTCATTCAAGATGCCCGCACCATGCTCCATGCCGAGTTCTTCATGCTCGTCAACAAGCGGTATCTGGTGCAGAGCGACTGGGAAGCAGGCATGCGTATGCTCGATCGGAAATCCGACTGGGATATGCTGCCTGCTACGGTACTGGTGTCACAGAGCTTGCGGGATGCACCTATTGAGGCACTTGCCCAAATCAACGCTATCCATTCAGGCACAGGCATCCATATTCTCCAGGAAATTGATTTGCAGGGCCATCGCTACTGGGTAGTCAATATCCCCGTAAACGATGCCGGCGGACACCAAGTCAGCATGCTGGTCATGCTGCACGACATGACGCAGCTCGTCGCCCAATCGAAAAAAGACATGCTCTTATTCACCGGCATTTCCGCTGCCATAAGCTTGGGAATTTTCATTCTTTTTTACCTGATTCTGGGCCGGATCGAACAGAAGCTGACCCGCTCCCGGCAACAGCTCATGTCCGAAAACAAAATACGCGAGGAAATGCAGGAGCGTTTCATCCGGCAATTGCAGGACGAACAATCAAAACTGCGCGAAAGCGAGGAGCGGTTTGAAAAAATCAGCGCTTCTGCTCAGGACGCGATCATCAGCATAGATAGCGAGGGCAATATTTCTTTCTGGAACAAAGCGGCCGAAACAATCTTCGGCTACACGCAAGAGGAGGTGCTGGGGAAGAATTTTCACCCACTCATTGTGCCGGAACGTTTCCGGGAGGCTTATCTCAAGCCGTTCCCCGCGTTTCTGGAAATGGGCCAGGGCGCGGCCTTGGGCAAAACACTGGAACTGGCCGCAATCCGCAAGGATGGCACGGAGTTTCCCATCGAGATTGCGCTTTCGGCTACCTTGCTCGCGGGCAAATGGAATGGCATCGCCGTACTGCGGGACATTACCGAACGCAAAAAGGCACAGTTGGAAATTGAACGCGCACTGAATATCCAGCGTGTGCTGGATTCGATACTGAATATCTCGCTGCCCCCCCTGATGCTAAAAGAAGTGCTGCTCAAGTCCCTTGATGCCGTGCTCTCTATCCCGGTCTTTTCGTTGCAGAACAAAGGCGCCATTTTTCTGGTCGTCAAAGAGACACTGAAAATGGTAGCGCAGCGCAATTTGCCGGATGCTTTGCTGCGCTCATGCGCCATCTTGCCGTTCGGTAAATGCCTGTGCGGGAAAGCTGCTGCCACCCGCGAAATTATTTTTCTCAATCATCTGAATGAACAGCATGAAATCAGATACGACGGCATCCAGCCGCACGGGCACTACTGCATCCCAATCATGTTGGAGGGGCGGTTGCTTGGCGTGCTCAATGCCTATGTCGATGCGGGCCACGTCAGCGATGAAAATGAGAAAAAATACCTCAAAACGGTGTCCGATGCTTTGGCCGTCGTCATCGAACGCAAGCAGGGCGAGGAAGAACTCCAGCGATTGGCCCACAACGACCCCTTGACCGGCTTGCCCAACCGCTCACTGTTCCATGATCGCCTGGAACAGGGATTAGCTCTGGCGCAACGTCATCAGCAAAATTTTGCCGTGTTGTTCCTTGATCTTGATCATTTCAAGGAAATCAACGACACCTTTGGTCACGACGTTGGTGATGTGCTGCTCAGGGAAACAGCGGGCCGCCTGCTTTCCTGCGTACGCAAAACAGACACCGTGGCCCGCATGGGCGGCGATGAATTTACCGTCATTATTACCGAAATAAAAACCCCTGAAAGCGCGGAACATGTTGCAAGAAATATTCTTAAGGCGCTGCTGGAACCGTTTGAACTGAATGGAACACTCTGCAACGTTGGCTGCAGCATCGGCATTGCCCGTTATCCAGAACACGGTATGGACAGCGAAACCTTGCTTAAGAACGCAGATGCGGCGATGTATCACGCGAAAAGGAAACGGAATACTTTCTGCAGCTTCAGCAATAACCTCCAAGCCGATTCTTAGGGGTTGCTTTAAGCGTTGATCGCCAGTTTCTGACAGGCTGCCAGTGTCCGAAGGTTTACAACGAAGCGAATGCCGTCGTTGCACTCACGCACCGACGCCTTTCCCGGACACCCGTTTTAAATTTCAACACCAACAAAAAAACACATCGCAAATTAAGCGATGCATTCTTTTGCGCTATGTATTGAGACCGTAGCGTTACTTGAACGGATGGCGCAACACGATAGTTTCATCACGATCCGGGCCTGTCGAAACCATATCCACCGGCACACCGCAAACTTGCGCAATACGTTCCAGATAATCGCGCGCGGCTTGCGGCAAATCTTCGTAGCGTTGTACGCCCAGTGTGCTCTGGCTCCAGCCCGGCATTTCTTCGTACACTGCCTGGCAGTCCGCCAGGGCATCCGCGCCGACCGGCAGAATGTCGCTGTCCACGCCGTTGATGCGGTAACCGATACCGATACTGACGCTTTCCATCCCGTCCATCACATCCAGCTTGGTGACACACAGGCCGGACACGCCGTTGATCTGGATCGAGCGTTTGAGCGCGGCGGCGTCAAACCAGCCGCAGCGGCGCGCCCGCCCGGTGGTGGAGCCGAATTCGTGGCCGCGTTTGGCCAAGCCTTCACCGATCGGATCGCGTTTGTCCACCGCATCATATAGCTCGGTGGGAAATGGGCCGGAGCCGACGCGCGTGGTATAGGCCTTGGTGATGCCCAGCACATAATCGAGCGTTTGCGGCCCGACCCCGGCGCCGGCGCAGGCCGCACCGGCGATGCAGTTACTGGAAGTGACGAACGGATAGGTGCCGTGATCGATGTCCAGCAACGCCCCTTGCGCGCCTTCGAACAACAGGCTCTTGCCCGCCTGGTTGGCCTCGTACAGGGCGCGCGGCACGTCCATCACCAGCGGTTTGATGCGCTCGCCGAGCGCCAGGGTTTCGTCCAGCGTTTTCTGGAAATCGACGGTCCCGGCATGGAAATAATTTTTCAGTACGAAGTTGTGGTAATCCAGCACTTCGCCCAGCTTGGCGGCAAAGCGTTCGCGGTAAAAAATATCCTGCAGGCGGATCGCGCGGCGCGCCACTTTATCTTCGTAAGCCGGGCCGATGCCGCGTCCGGTGGTGCCGATCTTGGCATCGCCTTTCGCCAGCTCGCGGGCTTTGTCGATCGCTTCGTGGTAAGGCAGAATCAGCGGGCAGGCCTCGGAGATTTTCAGGCGGCCATAGACGTCGATACCGGCCTGTTGCAGTTCGTCCATTTCCTTGAGCAGCGCCTGCGGTGACAGCACCACGCCATTGCCGATATAGCACATCACATGGTCGCGCAGGATGCCGGAAGGGATCAGGTGCAGCACGGTTTTTTTGCCGCCGATCACCAGTGTGTGACCGGCGTTGTGCCCGCCTTGAAAGCGCACCACGCCATGCGCGTGATCGGTCAACCAATCGACGATTTTGCCCTTGCCTTCATCACCCCACTGGGTGCCGATTACCACTACATTCTTAGCCATTGCCGGTTCCTAACGTAGGGTGGGCAACTCGTTGCCCACCAATTTTCACCGCGTGGGCACACAGTGCCCACCCTACACATTTACTTTTTTAACTCGGCCACGACCCACACGCCATCGCGCAAAACCAGTTCACGGTCGCACTGCAACTCCCCGCGCAATGCCGCATCGCCGAGCAGATCGACCACCACGGCTTCTCCCGCTGCGCGCAGTTGTGCAATTTTGTCGCGCAATACCGCATCATCGAGATGGGGCGCGCATATGCCGGGTTTCACGGCCTGTTCCGGCAGCAGGCGGTACAACTGGCGCAAGTCCATGCTGAACCCGGTAGCGGGGCGCGCGCGCCCGAAGCTTTTGCCGAGATCGTCGTAGCGTCCGCCCAGGGCAATCGCGTCGTGGCTGCCGGCGTGGTAAGCGGCGAACACCATGCCGCTGTGATAGTGGTAGCCGCGCAAGTCGGCGAGGTCGATGCCTGCGCTGGACACCAGCGGCTGCAAAGCATCAGAAACGGTTTGCAGCGCATCCAGCGCCGCACCGATTTCCGGGTAATCCGGCAATAATTTGCGCGCCCGCGCCAACACTCCGGCGCAATCGCCATACAGCGTCGGCAACGCCAGCAATGCGTCGCGCAAAACCGCATCCAGCGGTTGCGTCAATGCCTGCAAAGTGGCGCTGTCTTTGCCTTGCAGCGCGGCAAACAATTCGTTTTCCAGCTCCTTATCGAGCCCGGCATGGCTCACCAGCGCGCGAAATACGCCGACGTGGCCGAGATCCAGATGCACGTTTTTAACGCCCAGCAAGGCCAGCGATTGCAGCATCAGTTGCTGGATTTCCAGATCGCTCTCCAGCCCGCCATGCCCGTACAGTTCGGCGCCGATTTGCAGCAACTCGC
The DNA here is from genome assembly GCA_004298605.1 of Gallionella sp. GTDB lineage: Bacteria > Pseudomonadota > Gammaproteobacteria > Burkholderiales > Gallionellaceae > Gallionella. The sequence continues at coordinate 5,331 of SCPW01000409.1, read as the reverse complement.
GGGTGCGCGTCACCCCGGCGGGCTGGGTGTGCAACACGCTCCCCGCATAACACAAGCGCGCCACGCCTTGACGGTTGAGCAAATGGGCGTCGATGCGCGCCACTTGCGGCGTGATGTCGGCGCGCAGCGCCAGGGTGCGCCCGCTCAATTGGTCAACCAGTTTGAAGGTGCGCAGATCCATATCGTCGCTGCCATCGAGCAACAACGACTCGGCATATTCCAGCAGCGGCGGCGCGACCAGTTGATAGCCGGACTTGCGCAGCAAATCGAGGAATTGCGCGCGCATCTGCTCGACGCGCCACGCCTCGTCCGGCAGCATGTCCTGGATGTATTCGGGGAGTAACCAGTTCGGCATTATTTAACCCAGTACAACAGCAGCAATCCGGACATCATCGCCGTCATGCCGACGAAACGCAATTGGCCATCCGACAGTGACACCAGCTTGCGAAAGGTCTCACGCCACAGCTCGGGTAATAAAAATGGCATCAACCCTTCAATCACCAGCATCATCGCCAAACCGAGCAGCCAGTAATCCAGCACTACTTGCCCGCCTTGCCGGAGCTCTTCAGATATTTGAAAAACGCTGAGCTCGGGTCCAGCACCATCACATCGCTCTTGTTCCTGAAGCTTTGCTTGTAAGCCTCCAGGCTGCGGTAGAACGAATAAAACTCGGCATTGCGGCCAAATGCAGCCGCATATGTTGCTGCGGCCTTGGCATCGCCTTCACCCTTGGTTTTCTGCGCTGTGCGGTAGGCTTCGGCCAGGATTACCTCGCGTTGCCTGTCGGCATCGGCCTTGATCTTTTCCCCTTCGGCCGCGCCGGAAGCGCGCAGTTCATTGGCTACCCGCTTGCGTTCCGCATCCATGCGGCGATATACCGATTCGCTGATTTCCAGCGGAAAATCGACGCGCTTCAGGCGCACGTCCAGCACCTCGATGCCGATCTTGCGCGCATCGGTGTCGGCCTTGGCACGCAGCACTTCCATGATTTTGTCGCGTTCGCCGGACACCACTTCGTTGATGGTGCGCTTGCCGAATTCTTCGCGCATACTCGAATTGACCGTCTGCAACAAACGCGTCCTGGCGCGCATTTCATCGCCGCCCACGCTGACGTAATACTGTTTCACGTCCACGATGCGCCACTTGACGAAAGAATCCACCAGCACATTCTTTTTTTCTGCGGTAATGAAGCGTTCCGGCTCTGTGGTGTCCAGTGTAAGGATACGCGATTCAAAGTAGCGCACGTTCTGCAGCAGCGGCACCTTGAAATTGAGCCCGGGGTTGGTTTTGACACTGACCACTTCGCCCAGTTGAAACACGATCGCATTCTGGCGCTGATCCACCACATACACGCTCATACTCAACAGCACCAGCGCGGCAACCGCGCCGATCAGTACGTTACCGATATTTTTGTTCATTAGCGTGCCTCCCTGTCGCGCCCGAGCAACGAATCGCGCGCGCGTTGCGCCGCGGTGTTATCGCTCGACTGTGAAGTGGCGGGAGCGGGTGCTAATGCCTCAGCCGCGCCGCCGGCGCGCGCACTCTCCACCAGTTTGTCCAGCGGCAAATACAACAGGCTGTTGCCGTTCTTCTGGTCGACCATCACCTTGCTGATATTGCCCATCACCTGCTGCATCATGTCCAGGTACATGCGCTCGCGTGTGACGGCAGGAGCCTTTTCATATTCGACGAGAACCTGTTTGAAGCGGCTGGCATCACCTTCGGCATTGGCGATCACGCTCTGTTTGTAGCCTTCCGATTCCTGGATCAGGCGCGCCGCCGTACCGCGTGCGCGCGGCACCACATCATTCGCGTAAGCCTGCCCTTCGTTCTTTTGCCGCTCGCGGTCCTGCCCGGCCTTCACCGCGTCATCGAAAGCGGCCTGAACCTGTTCTGGCGGCTGGGCGTTCTGCATGGTCAGTTTGCTGATCAGGATGCCCGACTTGTAACGGTCCAGTATCCCCTGTATCAGCTTTGTCGCTGCGGCAGCCACTTGCTCGCGGCCCTCATACAACACGAAGTCCATTTTGTTCTTGCCGACCACTTCGCGGATAGCGGTTTCCGCCGCCTGGCGCACGTTCTCGTCGGGCGTGCGGTTATTGAACAGATAATCGCCCGGGTCGCCCAAAAAATATTGCACCGCGAATTGGATGTCGATGATGTTTTCGTCCTGTGTCAACATCAGCGATTCTTTCAGCATTTTGTTTTTGACGTTGTCGCGATAGCCGACTTCCACAGTCCTGACCTGGCTCAGGTTGACAATTTCCACCGATTCAACCGGAAACGGCAAATGCCAGCGCGGGCCAGGCTCGGTGATTTCGACCTTCTTGCCAAAGCGCAGCACCACACCGCGCTGGCTGGCATCCACAATGTAGAAGCCGCTACCCACCCAGATCAGCGCGGCAACCGCGGCAATCAACCCCAAACCGCCGCCGAAACCCGGCATCGGCACACCGCCGCCGGGCTTGCCCGAACCACCCTTGCCGGCGCCGCCCTTGCCGCCCATTATGGCCGCGACTTTTTCATTCAGCTTGCGCATCAACTCTTCCAGATCGGGCGGGCCGCCGCTGTTCTTATTGCCCCATTGAGGGTCATTCAATCCCATAATTTGTATCGCTCACTCGATTAGTTTGATTTTCAACCCGGGCTACCGCCTGCCTGGCCGCTCTTGCTTCCGACAGCGCAAGACGCAAGCCATCCAGCCCCGCGCCGCTTTTGGCGCTCAGAAAAACGCGGTCAATTCTACCATAGCCGTCACGCTGCACGCTTGGCGGCGTCCCCTGCAAGTCGATTTTATTGAACACCAGAATTTGCGGGATGTCCGCCGCGCCAATCTCGGTCAGCACCTTGTTCACTTCTGCAATCTGATCGTCGCGATTGGCATTATTGGCATCCACCACATGCAACAATAAATCGGCCTGTGCGGTCTCTTCCAGCGTGCTGCGAAACGCGGCAACCAGGGAATGCGGCAGATGGCGGATGAAACCGACGGTGTCCGACACCACGATCTCTTTCCGCAGAAAAGAGGCAGGCGGATACTCAATATCTTCGGCATCGCCCTCCCGCAGCTCCTGCCCTTCGGTAGACATCCGGCGCGAAGTGGTATCGAGCGTGGCGAACAATTGGTCGGCCACATAGACGTTGGCCCGGGTCAGCCTGTTAAACAGCGTGGACTTGCCCGCATTGGTATAGCCGACAATGGATACCGACAGCACATCGGCGCGATTGCGCGCGCGGCGCTGCACGACACGCTGATGCTTGAGCTTTTCCAAGCGGTCTTTCAGCAAATGGACGCGTTTATCCAGCTTGCGCCTGTCCAGCTCCAGCTTGGTTTCGCCGGGGCCGCGCGCGCCCACCGCAAATTTTTGCTGCCCCATGTCGACGCCCTGCCCGACCAGGCGGGTAGCGAGATACCTGAGCTGCGCCAATTCCACTTGCACCTTACCTTCATGGCTTTGCGCACGCTGGGCAAAAATATCCAGGATCAGCATGGTCCGGTCGATCACGCGCGTGTTCAACCTGGTGGTCAGGTTGCGCATCTGCGCGGGGGAAAGGTCGTGATTGAAGATGACCAGCGGGACTTCCATCCGCTCTACGGTTTCGGCGATTTCCTGGACTTTGCCGCTACCCGCAAACAGCGCCGCATCGGGGCGTTGCCGCTTGCCCTCGACAACGGCCAGCGTGCGCACCCCGGCTGTCTCGGCCAGCAGACGCAACTCCTCCAGGCTGTCACTGTAATCGCTCTCGCCGAAATCAATGCTGACCAGAACTGCGGCCATGGCGCCGGCGGATGTTTGCCGCATTACTCGGCAGCGTCGTCGTAAGGAATGCTGACCGCGCGTGCCGGAACGATAGTGGAAATAGCGTGCTTATAAACCATCTGCGTAATGGTGTTTTTCAGCAGCACCACGTATTGGTCAAATGACTCGACCTGGCCTTGCAGTTTAATACCATTCACCAGATAAATCGCGACCTGCACATGCTCCTTACGCAGCATATTGAGGAACGGATCCTGCAACTGTTGTCCTTTTACACTCATGTTATTGCTCTTGTCAGTTAAGAACGGATTGGCACTTTACTTGATTCCTGCGCGGCTGTGAATATATTTACCCGGAAGTTAAAAAAATTGGGATGCGATTTCCCCACCAGGCTTCCCCGTTTCTTCATGCCTCTTCCGTTCAACGGACGGCCATCGTCGCGCCCCCAGGATACGGTTCGCCACGGCATGGCCACATGCAAGGCGGTCGCGCACCGACACCCCGCCCCTGTAATTGGCCTCCAGATGGAGCCCGGGGATATGTTGCAAGCGGGTCGCGATGGCCTGCATTCGCGCCTGGTAAGCGCCATGATACAGGGGCAGCGCTTCCCGGTGCCTGTCGATGCGCACCATCTCCGGATCGGTTTTTAAATCTATCAGCGGGCGCAAGGTTTTGAGCGTCTCGCCCACGAGGCGCCCGTCGTCCCAGGCCGCCACTTGGGGTGCGCGTGCGCCACCCAGATATGAAGTCAGCAGGATTTTTCCGGGAGGCGCACGATCCGGAAACAAGGTGCTCATCCACAAATTACCCGTCAGGGTTGCGCTTTCCCCCTTCGGCGCCAGAAATCCGCTGCCATCCAGTGGATGCCCCACAGCATCGCGAGCTAATCCTGCATGAACTACAGCCAAGCCCGCATAATCAATCCCACGCAGCAACTTCGCCAGTTCGCCGTCCAACGAAGCGACCAGTTTCGCCGCTGCCGGAGCGGGTGTTGCCACGATCACATGGCATGCGGACACCGTGCGCTGTCCTTGTTGCGTTGCCGCTGCGGCCTGCCAACCGTCTCCCTCACGAGCCAATTCTTCTGCGGAATGGCCGGTGCGCAAGCTGATCCCGGGGGTTTTGAGCAGTGTCTCAACCAACGTACCCATGCCGCCACGGAAGGAAAATGTATCGGTAGTGCTGGCCGTGTTGCGGCGCAATATACGGTTGACCAGAACACCGGCGCCGATGCTGCCATAGCGCTGCTCCAACGCGGCGAGACGCGGCAGAACGGCAGCGGCGCAGGCCTGATCCGCGTCAGCCGCCAGCGTACCGGCGACAAATGGCTCCATGGCCTTTTCCAATATTTCATGACCGAGCCGGCGGGTGATAAATTCGCTGACCGACTCGTCGGCTCGCCCACCGGAAAAAATAAAGGGTTCGGCCAGCATACGCAATTTGCCGCGCAGGCTCCATAACGGCGAAGCCACCATGGCGCCGAGGCGCATGGGCAGCGCCTTCAGGCGACCCCGGTGCAACAGGTAACGGCATGACTCGGCGGCAGGCAAGCGGGCTGTTTTTACCGATTCCA